>NZ_JACSOF010000066.1:0-33377 GCF_014349205.1 Photobacterium sp. BZF1 | reverse complement strand
TAGGGATTTGAACCCTAGATACGCTATTAACGTATGCCGGTTTTCAAGACCGGTGCTTTCAACCACTCAGCCATCTCTCCGTAAGTGCGGCGTATAATATAAAGCTTACCGCGATGTGTAAACCCCCAAAATGTTTGTTTGCTCACACATTAGGCAGTAAATGTTAATTTCATTCGTTTAATCAACAAAAGAGCACAAAAAAGACGGTGATCATACTGATTTATCAGGGATTCCCGATCCCCAAAATGCCTGTCTAGGTATTTGTTCCTGACTCACTAAAGCACGAAGAGACTCAGGAAAAAGGTTCCACTGCTCAATTTCTTTGCAAGGTACCCAGAAAAACTCGAGGTGGGCTTCATTCGATACCAGTGGTTCTAAGTGCGATAAGCCAGTTTCAACCTCAAACAGCAGGTTAATTTCAGCCTGTGGTTGTCCCTCGAGGAGCCACTCATTTTCTGCGGCACCAATAAACCTGCCAACGTCGGCATTTATTGATGCCTCCTCGAACAGTTCACGCGCCAACGCTACTGGTGCCGATTCGCCAAACTCAATGTGCCCCCCGGGCAGGAAAGTCATATTATCGCCAATAGCCCTGACCAAAAGGATATGGTCACTATCGCGGATCACCCCACGAGCAACGTAATGAAAAGCCACTTTATCTTCCTATATATTGTTTTTCACCAATCTTAACGCAGTGAATCAATGGTCCGAAGTGTTTCCTTAGTGCCCTTGGCGCAATATCAACGCTCTGTAACAGATAAATGCTTCAAACCAGCTATATTTACAGCTAACCTCTTTTTACCTCAACAAACATAAGATTGATAACAATGAAAATTTTCAGCAATTTCGAAAGTGGTAACATCCATATCGTCAGTGCCGATTCGCCAGACAATATCCAACTGACCATTCCTGCCGACAACCAGTCAGAGATTTCACAGTGGTTCCACTTCCGTCTTGAAAGCGAGCCCCAGCAGCAACACCAGTTTTCAATCTTAAACCTGGCCAAATCCGCCTACCCAGAAGGATGGCAGGACTATGATGTGGTTGCCTCCTACGATAGGGAAGAATGGTTCCGTATTCCGGCGGAGTTTGACGGCGATACCCTGAGCTTCAAGGTGATCCCAGAATATGGCTCAATGTATTTTGCCTACTTCGCACCTTACAGTTACGACCGCCACCAAGATTTGCTGCACCAAGCGCAAAGCCAGTTCAACTGCAAGCTGGAAACCCTCGGCAGCACTCTCGATGGCAACGACATGAGCTTGCTGACCATTGGCGAGCCAGCTGACGGAAAAAAAGATATCTGGATCATTGGTCGTCAGCACCCGGGCGAAACCATGGCGGAGTGGTTCATCGAAGGCCTGCTTCAGCGCCTGCTCGATGATACCGACACGGTAGCCAAAGCCCTGCTCGATAAAGCGGTATTCCATATCGTGCCGAACATGAATCCGGACGGCAGTATCCGTGGGCACCTGCGAACCAATTCCATTGGTGTCAACCTAAACCGCGAATGGCAAACGCCATCAATGGATAAGAGCCCTGAGGTTTTCCTTGTCCGCGAGCGTATGCTGGCGACTGGCGTCGATATGTTCCTCGACATCCACGGTGACGAAGCGATCCCTTATAACTTCGTGGCAGGCAGCGAAGGGATCCCATCCTACAATGAACGCCATGCCGCGTTGGAGAACGCCTTCAAAGCCGCTCTGCTGACTATCACCCCTGAGTTCCAGGTTGCCCATGGCTACGACAAAGACGAGCCGGGCAAAGCTAACCTGACCATCGGCTCCAACTGGGTCGCCGAGCAGTTCAAGTGCCTGTCCTACACTATCGAGATGCCGTTCAAAGATCACATCAGCCATCCTGATGAGTTCTATGGTTGGTCGCCGGAGCGTAGCGTCGCCTTCGGCCAGGATGTGTTAGCTGCCGTGTGGGCTGTGGTCGATCAGATCTAACGTCTTATTTTAAAAAAGAGATTAGATACAAAAATGCCGAGTCATATGACTCGGCATTTTAATTTGGCCTTAGCAATGGCTTATGCTTCTTGCTCGACCATAGACTCTAGACGGGTTCGCATCAGTTCATTGAACACCTTACGGGCTTCCTGCGCTTCTTCCGAGGCCACCAGCTTGTTGTCTTTGGCTGTCATAGCATCATCCATCAACTGCTGGAGCTGGTCCAAACGCTCTTGTGGCGCATCGCTGAAATCCATACCGGATTCACCGTTAGCCACTGCTTCGGCACGGATCTTCTTCTTCAGTTTCCACACTTTGTAAAGTGCTTCGCGCTCGGCTTCAGCCGCCGCCATAGCGATTGCTTTCAGCTCCTCGAACTTGGTCAGTGCCATACCTTCATTAGACCATGGGTCGACATCGGGTAGCTCCTCGATGTTGATCACCGGATCTTCATAACCTTCCTGATGGGTCAAATCGAGCGTTGCTGCCTTCACTGCCGACATCATCAGCATCACCGCTATCACCAACAACGGTAAGCCACCGACGATAGCCGCCGTTTGCAGGGTCGACAAACCACCCATGAACAGCAATACCGACGGCATGAATGACAAAGCAAATGCCCAGAACAAGCGGTTCCAGCGCATCGGGTCTTCAGTCACGTTGTTTTGTACGACCGATGCCAGGATGTAGGAAATCGAGTCAAACGTCGTTGCGGTGAAAATCAAACACAGCAGGGTGAATGCTGCGATGACCAATGTACTAAACGGCAACTGCTCAAGGATAGAGAAGATCGCTTTTGTCGCACCCTCAGAATTCAAGATACCAACCACATCCAGCGCACCCGAAAGCTGAAGCGATAGACCGTAGTTACCCAAGATCATGAAGAACAGGAAGCAGCCCATCGACCCGAAGAATATCGAACCGGTCACCATCTGCTTGATGGTGCGGCCACGGGAGATCCTCGCGACGAACAACCCCATACTCGGGGCGAAAACCAACCACCACGCCCAGTAGAAAATGGTCCAATCCTGAGGGAAATGGGTATTTTCAAACGAGCCATAGCCGCCGAACGGTTCAGCCCATGTTGCCATCACAAAGAAGTTCGACAACATTCGGCCCAGCGAATCCAAGCCGGTTTCCAGCATGAATATCGTTGGCCCAGTCACCAGAATAAAAGCCAACAGACCCAAAGCTCCCCAGAAGTTGATATTACTGAGGAACTTAATGCCCTTCTCCATCCCGGCATACGCCGAATAGGCGAAGATAGCGGTACAAATCATCAATACGATAATTTGGGTAACCGTATCTTTCGGTACGCCGAATAGGTAGTTGGCACCTTCGGTGATCAACGGCGCAGCCAAGCCCAGCGTCGTGGCACCACCGCCCAGCAAGCCGAAGATAAATAGCACATCGATGACTTTACCCAGCCAACCATAACTGCGGGCTTCGCCGATCACTGGCATCAATGCCGCCGAGACCTTAAGTACAGGCTGCTTGCGCACATAGAAGAAATAAGCAATCGGCAATGCAGGGACCAAATAAATAGACCATGCAATCGGCCCCCAGTGGAACAAGCCATAAGTTGCCGCCCAGCGGACCGCTTCTTCACTGCCAGGTTCTAACTGGAAAGGAGGCGCCTGGTAGTAATACGCCCACTCAATTGTCCCCCAGTAAAGAATACTGGCACCGATACCACCACAGAACAGCATGGCCGCCCATGACGCCGTCGTAAACTCGGGCTGCTCATCAGGATCGCCCAGTTTGATTTGGCCGATATCGGAAAAAACGATGTAGATCATAAAGAAGAATGCACCGACACCAAGCGCCAAATAGAGGAAACCGAGCTTATCGGTCATAAACGTTTTGGCGACAGCAATCCATTCTGCCCCTTGCGCCGGGAACAGCAGCAAAGGCACCACAACCGAGATCAACATCCCCAACGCCCCGAAGAACGTCGGTTTATCAATCAATTCAAAGTGTTTGCGAGAAAACACGTTAGCTCCTTAAAATTAAAACCCAGCAATGGGTAAAATGGATAATCCGAGGAAAGGGCCAACGCTTCAAACCAAGATTCTAATCAACACCATGAAAAAAGCTTATTATTAGCTGACATAAATATTCAGCCGTATATAATGTTAGACTTATGACCAAAATCCAGTAGGATTGACGGTGATAAACCCTAAATCAGTAGAGGCGCGCTGCCTATAAGTAACCGTGTGGAGGGTGATACCTTTGAAGCCGGAGAAAGGAGTCAGCGCCGAAGTGACTGCAGCCATCAACTCAGTCGCTGGGTCTGTGTCGAATAGGCACAGAACTGCCATAGTTTTTACCTATGGAGCGCTACCTGAGGGGGTAACAAGTCTTCTTTTTCTGCGTCTTAGTTACACTTCCTTTCGGTAGATCTCCACCTGAAACACATAGGTGTGATGAGATCATGAACCTTGTCGATTTCTCGGACTCGCTAATGTCCGTTATCCCAGCCATGCTGGCCGTTATCCTTGCAGTCACCACCAGGCGGGTTTTGCTTTCCCTCGGCGCGGGAATCTTTGCCGGCGCACTGATGCTTAACCAGTACTCTCCGCTCGAATCCCTGCAATATTTGGTCAGCAAAGTGCTGGCAATTGTGTGGGTTGACGGTGCTATGAACAGCGATAACGTCAACATGATTATCTTCATGTTGCTACTTGGTGCGCTGATCAGCCTGATGAGCGTCTCCGGTGCCACCCAGGCATTCGCCGACTGGGCAGCAGTTCGCTGTAAAGACCGCCGCAGTGCCAAATCACTGACTGGCTTGATGGTCTTTATCTTTTTCATCGATGATTTCTTCCATAGCCTATCGGTAGGTGCTATCTGCCGTCCGGTTACCGACCGGTTCAATATCTCACGAGCCAAACTGGCTTACCTGCTGGACTCCACGGCTGCGCCGGTTTGCGTATTGATGCCAATCTCTTCATGGGGTGCCTACATCATCGCGCTCGTTGGCGGCATCATGGTGGCACATGGCGTGACCGATCAGAGTCCAATTTCGGCGTTTGTCGAGATGATGCCAATGAACCTATACGCAGTATTCACTCTGGTGATGGTGCTGTGTGTGATTGCGTTCCAGCTTGATATCGGTCCGATGCGCAAGCATGAGAAGTGGGCACTTGAAGGTAAGCTATGGGATGAATCGAAAGGCAAGCCAGCCGGTCTAGACGTAGAAACACCAGAATCAGCCACAGGTGGCATGATCGATATGGTATTGCCTATCCTGACACTGACCATGGCAACCGTATTTTTCATGGTGCAGTCAGGGGCGGACGTATTGGCCGCCAACGGTGAAGCCTTCAGCGTGATTGGCTCGTTCGAGAACACCAATGTAGGTTCGTCGCTTGTTTATGGAGCAATCTGCAGCCTGGTAGTCTCTATCGGCCTTGCCCTTCGACTGAAGCTGGATGCCGGCAGCTGGATGAAAGCTGCCCCTCAAGGCATTTCTGCTATGATGCCAGCCATCATTATCCTGTTCTTTGCCTGGACAATTGGTGCGGTTGTACGTGACATGCAAACCGGTATCTACCTGGCTTCCATGTCTAACGGTAACCTGCCGGTTGAGCTGCTTCCTGCTGTTGTCTTCCTGCTATCTTGTGCCATGGCATTTGCGACAGGCACCAGCTGGGGTACGTTCGGCATCATGCTACCGCTAGCCGGTGATATTGCTGCAGCCAGTGACATCGCACTACTGCTTCCTATGCTGTCTGCAGTACTAGCAGGTGCGGTATTTGGTGATCACAGCTCACCGATTTCAAGTACCAGTATCTTGTCAGCAACAGGGGCAGGCTGCCACCACATGGACCATGTGATGACCCAGCTCCCATACGCTTGTTCTGTTGCATTCGGAGCCCTACTTGGTTACCTCGCTATCGGCTACACCCACTCAGCATGGGCTGGTGTGGCAGTGAGCGGCCTATGGTTCATGGCGTTCTGCGCCTTTGCTGTTCGCAAGAGCAAGCCTGTTGTCGCTGCTGAGCCTGTTACTAACTAAATAGTTAGCACATTTACAAACACAAAGAGCAAGGCCAAGACCTTGCTCTTTTTTTATCAGCCAACCATCAGTGACTGTGTTTGATCTGCAAATCAGAGAAGTAAGCATCGTTGCCGGGTTCGGTGAACAGTCCAATCACCCCTTTTTGTTCCGAACCGTGGAACAAGCGATCAACCACCAGAACCTTCTCCCCATCGACATAAAAAATCCCTTGGTTATTGTTAATTTCGACTTTTAAACGAAACCACTGTCCAGGGCGAATATTCGCTGCACTCTCATACTCTCCAGGAGCTGATTCCCGAAGTTCATGCCATGGGTGATCTGGATAGGAGAAGTACTGTACAGTCAGTTTTCGCTGCGCCTCATCCTCCGAAATGGCATTTACCGGACGAAAATATATGCCTTCATAACGCGATAAATCTTCACTAACACGAAAAACAATACCGACAAACCCCTTCGCTGATGCATCGGCACCCTGCTGTGGTTCGCCAGCCATATTTATCTCTATCGAACCATCACGAAATGGTATTCCCTCAAGCGCAAGGTAAGTACAGTTATCACACCCGCCTTGCTCTATAGACTTGTGATCTGGCAATACAGAGACATGTATCCCCTTTTGCCCCATATACTCAACCACCTCAGCCCTTACTCCTTTGGATTGGGTATTTTCTAAGGTATCCAATGGAAAGTTTTCAAACTCCAGAGCAGTCGCTACCGTCGCAAACAGCCCCATAGACAATGAAATCAACCACATGCTCAATACATTCGTTCGCTGTACTTGTCTGTTCATAGCCCAGTACCTAGCAGGATATTTACTTCAAGTTAGCTGAAAAGAAATTCACCCTTTGCTCAAAAATAAGACAACATTCTCTGTGATGAAAATAAAGTTATGCACAATGTCATACTTTTTAGGCATCGCAATCCAACATACAGTACAAGCCATTACAATAAGCCACTGAACACTATACAAGCACTTTTATATTCTTATTTACCGCGGTTGTTTCTGATTAATCAACCGTTTGTATTTTTATTGATGATTTTCACACAACAAAGCTTAATTGGAACACGACCATGCGAATTGGAATTTTATACGGCGGAGAGTCAAGCGAGCGCGAAGTCTCCTTAAAATCAGGCAACTGTATTGCTGATGCCGTTGAGTCACTGGGTTACGAAGCAATCAAAATCGATCCGCGCCACATCGATATCACCTTGCAAGGGTTCTTCAACCTAGACAAAGTGTTTATTGCCCTCCATGGCGGTATGGGGGAAAGCGGGCACCTGCAAGCCCTGCTGGATTTGCTCAAAATCCCCTATACCGGCAGTGGCCTGCTGGCCTCATCCATTTCACTCAACAAGCTCAAGACCAAAGAGATTTGGCGTTCTAATGGCCTGCAAACCGCAGATTGGATCAAGGTCAACAAGCACACGCCTACCGACACCATCAAAGTCACCTTGGCCGATCTAACTTACCCCGTCGTCGTCAAACCGCTGAACCAAGGTTGCAGTATCGGTGTATCCAAAGCTTCTTCGCCTGATGAGCTTTATAATGCCCTGATTGATGCGTTTGAATACGATGATGAGATTCTGGTCGAGCAGTTCATCACTGGCCGAGAATACACCTGCGCGATCCTTGATGGTAAAGCGCTCCCTGTTGTGCAGATAAAATCAGACAGCTTCTTTGATTGGGATGCGAAATTCGGCAATCAAACCGCGACTTACCATTGCCCATCAGATTTGACGGCGGAACAAGAAAAAGCCATGCAGCAAGCGGCGCTTACCGCCTACAAAACGTTGGGCTGTCGAGGATGGGGACGGGTTGATACATTCCTTGATAACCAAGGGAAAATTTGGCTGATTGAAATGAACACGGTACCGGGCATGACGACCCGCAGTGTCTTCCCGATGGCAGCCAAAGAAGCCGGCATGAGCTTCGAAGACACCATCGCTGCGTTGCTTGAAAGCGCGACGTATGATGATGTGAAATAACGCTTATATCATTGCCCCATTTGGGTGGTCCATTTTGGGTCAGCCGCACCAATATGGGGCATGACAAATTCAGATTAGTTCAAGATAATCGACTTACCCCAAGCAACCAACCCTATGGCACGAATCATGCTAACTTTTCTTTTTAAAGGAGAGGTAAGCATGAAAAAGCTTTTATTATCAATGATTTCAGTTCTATCAATCAATGCCCACGCCTTAGAGCATAGCGAGATCAACGACGCTCGTATCCCGGGTATAAAAACAGCGGTCGAAGCCTACAATGCCGAATTCAGCCAAGCTTATTCACCACTACTTGCCGATGTAGAAAGCATCGGCAGCAGTATCGGTGAAATGATCAACACCGCTGTTATTACGGGTAACCAAAGCCGTATGCTGTCAAACTGTTCACTGAATGCAACAGGCATTGCAACCCGCCAGACCACTGCTGATGTCGCCACTGATGCCGAACAGCTTATGTCAGACACCCAATATCATTTCTGGGGCAGCTACAGTCCAACGGTAGAACAACAACTGGTTGGTATTTCAAAGTATCTCTCTATCAAAGCCCCACAATCAGGCTTGTCGCTCGCCACACCTAACGGCAGCCAGTGGTTTGACCTAGAGCAGGAAGAAGTAAAGAAATCTGAAGGTTGGAAGGCAATGGACCAATATCAGGACGGTACCCGTTTTGTCGTCGGCATAGGGCTAATGGATGATTTGATCAGAGATAACAGCCATTATATTTATGCAGAAAAGATTAATGGCGAGGTCATTTTTATAGATGGTCAAACGAACCTAAGTACCGATATTGAGCCAACTTACCTTACCGACAAGTTCGACTTCAGCCACCTGAATATTCCACTGGTAACAGGGCTAATGTTCTGGGCGCTTGAGCCAACGAGCTAAACATCAGGAGTGCCTAACTCTACACCATATGGAGTTAGGCAACATTAGATGGTAAGTCCTGCTGCTTCATTTTCAGTCGGAACACAATCTGCCAAACACCCCTGAAGCCATTGGCTAAAACGATATTCCAAATCACTGGGCGTGCGCTTTTGGGATAGCAAAATGTATTTATGACCAGACCGGATAAACCCAAATGGCGCAACCAAATTCCCTCGCTTGATGTCATCCACCACCAAGGGATAAGACCCCAGCGCAGCCCCCAAACCATCCACCGCCGCCTGAAAGCAAAAATAGAAATGAGCGAATGTTTGGTGGCTATTACCAACCAATCCGTGTTGACCCGAAGCATTAACCCAATCATCCCAAGCTGATTGTCTTGTCTGACTATGTAGCCGTTTTATACCGGCCAAATCATGCTTAACCTGCTGCCAATAATCCGGAGAGAAAACAGGCCCAACCCACTCATCAACTAGATTGAGTGTGTTGTAGTCATGTTCAACCCTGAAATCGTCACGGCGGATCGCCAAAGATAGCCCTGTCGTACCAAGCGTGACTGCCCCACCGGCTGTCGATAGGCGAATATCAGCGCCCTCGACCACATTGTGAAAGTCAGCCAAGCGCGGCATTAACCAGCGCATGGTCAGCGTCGGCTCACAAGATATCTCGAGGCACTGCAGCTGGTTTTGCATTAATTGGCCCACACCATCTTCAAGGGCGGAAAATGCAGTCTGGGTATGTTGCTTGAGCAGTTCCCCTTCTTGGGTCAAAAAAAGATGACGCCCCTGTTTATAGAACAGCGCATGGCCAAGAAAACCTTCCAGCACCTTTATCTGCTTACTTACCGCCCCATGGGTAATATTGAGCCGGTTTGCCGCTTCACTCAAACTCGGTGATGAGGCCGCGACATGGAAAATGTGGAAAGCTTTTAGGTGTCGCATATGTGACTTTTTCTCACAGGTTAAAGAAGCGTATTTCGATTATAGCGAGCACAAATCTACCCTACAATCGGGACTATCAAATACGCAGTCTTAACCGTAGTCCAGGGTTTTAAATAGTTGTAGGAGTCGACGTGGAATTAATTAGCTTAGCGTTATTGGGGATTTTAATTGTGATAAGTCCCGGTGCTGACTTTGTTTTAGTGCTTAAAAACAGTATCGGAAAAGGGCGCCAAGCCGGGTTGTGGACCGCAGCGGGGATCAGTGCTGCCATCTTTGTCCACATCAGCTACTCGATGTTGGGAATGAGTTACCTAATCTCACAGAATGAGATGCTGTTCAATGCCATCCGCTATGCCGGCTCAGGCTACTTGATCTACCTCGGCATAAAAGGGTTAATGACGGCCAATGAAGGCTTGGCGAAAATTGAAACGGATACTGTTAAAAAGCGAGCAAGCCGATATTTCCTGCAGGGTTTCCTATGTAATGTACTCAACCCAAAAACAATGCTGTTCTTCTTGAGTATCTTCAGTCAGCTCGTTGCTCCAGACAACGCTCAGAACTCACAGGCTTTCATTTACGGTGGTTACATGGTTGCGCTTCACGGTATCTGGTTTTGCCTAGTGGCCATTATCTTCACGTCTGCATCACTACAATCGACTATGCAGCGACTGAAGAAACGGCTCAACCAAGCCTGCGGGGCTGGCTTGATTGCCTTTGGTAGCTTACTGGCCTTCCAGTCCTAAACTTTTCTATAAGCAACAAACACAAAAAAGCCGGTAAGTCCCAATGGGCCTTACCGGCAAACTGTCAGAGTTCCCCTCAGACAACAGAACACATCTAACCTAAATGGATTTTCTCCATTTGGTTTTAAGCTAGATCTTCGCCATTGCTCGCAATGACTTTTTTATACCAGTAGAAGGATTTCTTGGGGGTACGATCCAAACTACCGTTACCTTCGTTATCGCGGTCGACATAGATAAAGCCATAACGCTTGCTCATTTCACCTGTCGATGCCGCAACCAAATCAATACAGCCCCATGGCGTGTAACCCATCAACGGCACACCGTCGGCAATTGCATCCTTCATCGCTTCAACGTGGGAGCGCAGGTAGTCGATACGGTAGTCATCGTTGATCTCGCCGTTCTCATCGATAGTGTCTTTGGCACCTAGGCCGTTCTCTACCAAGAACAATGGCTTTTGGTAACGGTCGTACAGCGAGTTCATGGTGATACGCAGGCCAAGTGGGTCAATAACCCATCCCCAGTCACTGGCTTCCAAGTGCGGGTTTTTAATCGACTTCACCACGTTCGCCGCGCTGGTGTTGCCGTCGTTCATATCGGCAGAGGCACAGCGAGACGCGTAGTAGCTAAATGAAATGAAGTCGACGGTATTTTTCAAAATCTCGAAGTCTTCTTCATGAATTTCAAGCTTCACGCCTTTCTCATCAAACACTTTCTGGGCATAAGACGGGTAGTAACCGCGTGACTGAACATCAATAAAGAACAAGTTTTCGCGATCTTTCTGCATCGCCGTGAAAACATCTTCCGGTTTGCACGAATACGGGTAGAACTGGCCACCAGCCAACATACAACCCACTTGGTTTTCCGGGTTAATCTCATGGGCGATCTTAGTCACCAGCGCGCTAGCTACCAACTCATGGTGTGCCGCTTGGTATTTGACTTGATCGTGGTTCTCGCCTTGCTGGAAAGCGATACCGGCACCGGAGAACGGGCTAGCCAGCAGGATATTGATTTCGTTGAACGTCAGCCAGTATTTCACCAAGCCATCAAAGGCTTCGAAACAGGTACGGGCATAGCGCTCAAAGAAAGTGATCATCTTGCGGTTACGCCAAGAGCCATATTCATTGACAAGGTGCATAGGCACATCGAAGTGGCAAAGGGTCACCAACGGCTCGATGCCGTATTTTTTACACTCTTCGAAGACAGAGCGGTAGAAATCGATACCCGCTTGGTTCGGGGTTTCCTCATCGCCATTCGGGAAGATACGCGCCCAGGCAATCGACATGCGGAAAACCTTGAAGCCCATCTCGGCCAGCATCGCAATGTCTTCTTTGTAACGGTGATAGAAATCAATAGCCTGGTGGCTCGGGTAGAATTCGTCCGCGTCTAATTCCACTTTATCAACCTGACCCAGCTTAACCGGCATCCGGTTTTCACCGTAAGGGATCATATCTACTGTGGTTAGCCCCTTGCCGCCTTCGCGGTAAGCACCTTCAGATTGGTTTGCCGCAATCGCGCCGCCCCATAGAAACCCTTCCGGGAATTTAATATCAGACATGGTTTGCCTCTTATTTTCGCTAATTACCGCACGTTACCGCGAATTGTTGCAAAGCCACCTCGTTTAGAGGTGGCTCATTTTACTCTTCAGTGAACACTATGCCGTGGCAGGTTTTGCTGTCACTGGTGTTTCAGCTTCTTCAGCGCTTTCTTTCGCTGATTCTTTAGCTGCCGTCGGGTTTGCTTCATCTTCGTCGTTAGGAATGTCTTCAAAGCCTAGGACAAGCGTCAGTACGAAAGACAGAACTACTGACAGTGCCATCAAGCCAAGTACCCATACCAGGCTCATCGGGTCGTTGACGTCGATAAACTGGACACTGGTGAACAGGCTAGGTGCTGCCATAGAGTGACTTGCAATTCCCGCCATACCCGCAAGGCCACCAACGATAAAGCCAGTGATAAGCGTAGCGATTAGAGGACGTTTCAGGCGAACCAATACACCGTATAGTGCAGGCTCAGAGATACCCGCCATCAATGCTGAGGCACCTGCCGCCATAGAAGTTTGCTTAAGTGCGATGTTCTTGGTTTTCCATGCTACTGCCAGACACGCACCACCCATACCGATGTTCGCGCCGATTTCAGATGGCATTACCATGGCTTCAGTACCGGTTTCAGCAATGGTCTGGATGATTGTTGGGGTAAATACGCGGTGCATACCGGTAAGTACCAATAGCGGCCATAGTGCACCCATAATAGCAACAGCCAGTGGACCCAATGCGCCGTGGATTGTGTATACCAGCGCCGAAATTGCAGTACCGATCCAGATACCCATAGGACCAACAAGTAGGATACCGATTGGTGCAGCAATCAATACGATCAGCATAGGTTTCAGGAAGTTCTTCGTCACAGCAGGTGTGATGCTATCTACCCAGCGCTCGATGTACGACTGGATCCAGGTCATGATAAGGACTGGAATAACCGTGTAGGTATAACGTACTGACGTTACTGGGATACCGAACAATTCAACCGCACGACCATCAGCAGCCTGAGCCATCAAATCAATAAAGTTCGGGTGAACCAACACACCGGCAATACCGATTGCCAGTGACATATTGGTCTTGAATTTAATCGCAGCCGATGCCGCTACCATAATAGGCAGGAAGAAGAAGGCGCCGTCACCAATAGTGTTGAGCAAAATGATCGTCGAGTGATCGGCTTCGTAGATGTTGAACATCAATAGTAGCATGGCAGCCAGTTTAACCATCGAGCCACCGATAATCGCAGGGATCAGTGGCGACATGGTACCGACTAGTGCGTCAAGCATCTTGGCGCCAATCACTTTAGGCGTCAGCTTAACTTTTGGTGCAGGAATATCTTCAGCAGCCGCGCCGTCAAAGTTTAGCAGTTTCATCACTTCTTTGTAGGCAGCAGCCACATTGTTACCAATGATCACCTGACATTGATCACCATTGTGCACGACACCCATTACACCCTTCACGCCTTTAATAGCGGCGGCATCAATTTTCGCTTCGTCTTTCAATACGAAACGTAGGCGGGTCATACAATGGGTAAGAGCAACAACGTTATTAGCGCCCCCCAATTTTTCAACGACCGAGCGGGCTACCGCGCTGAATTCTTTCGACATCTTCTCAACTCCTGCGTGTACGGAGAATAGTTGGCTAGCGTAAATTGCGGCCTATTCCCCAATAAAATGCGTTAAATGTCACCCGATAAAATGTAAATTCTGGTGACCATCAATTTGTTTTTTTGCTTACTGGTTGATTTCACTCACCAGTTGACCAATAGCTTGCCAATCGCCTTGGTCAATTAAATCGTTCGGAACCATCCAGGTGCCGCCACAGGCAATGACTTTTTCCAGTGCCAGATAGTCCGCCACATTGGCTGGGCTAATCCCACCCGTTGGCATAAACTCAACCGGGTAAACCGCCGATAGCGCTTTTAGCATGCCAATGCCACCTGAAGGCTCCGCCGGGAAGAACTTCAATGTTTTCAGGCCAAGCGACATCGCCTGTTCCACTAGGCTCGGATTGTTGACACCCGGAATAACAGCCACATTCTTCTGCTGGCAGTACGCCACCGTGGTCGGGTTCAAGCCTGGGCTAACAATGAAATCAGCACCCGCTTCAACTGCCTGATCTACCTGCTCAGTTGTCAAAACTGTACCGGCCCCGATTAGCATGTCTGGGTAGGCTTCGCGCATCAGGCGGATAGATTCCGCCGCCGTTTCGGTGCGAAAAGTAATTTCGGCACACGGCAAACCGTTCTCTACCAACACCTTTGCTAGTGGTTTTGCCTTGTCAGCCTGTTTGATAGCAATGACTGGCACGACCTTCATCGCACTAAGTTTGCTTTCAATCGTCTGTTCCATTTCTCTCCCCCTCTCCATGGCACAGCCGTTCTCTAAATCCGGAACAAAATTGTTGCTGTGCTGAACATGGTGTTTTGATGAATTCTTGATTCAGTGGTTCACAACCATTCAAGTTACGGGTAACATGTTACCAATAACATTCGTGAAATAAACCCGATTTTGAAGATCATCTGAAAAATGAGATCCAGATCAGAAAAAGATTCAAGGAGCTTATATGGTGGGGAAAAGCATCATAGTGATGGGGGTATCGGCATCAGGGAAAAGTACTATCGGTTTTGAGCTTGCCCAGCGCATTGGCGGTAAGTTTATCGATGGTGATGACCTGCACCCGAAAGCCAACATCCTGAAAATGGCCCAAGGGGAGCCACTGAACGACCAAGACCGTGAGCCTTGGTTGGAGCGGATCCGTGATGCCGCATTCAGCATTGAAAGCAAAAACGAAACTGGCGTCATTGTCTGTTCGGCATTGAAAAAATGTTACCGGGAACAGATTCGTGAAGGGAATCACAATTTGGCCTTCTTATACCTGTCTGGATCTCAAGAAGTGATCAGGGAGCGTATCCGGCTTCGCCAAGGGCATTTCATGAAAGAGAACATGATTGCCAGCCAATTTGCGGTGCTGGAAACACCTGTCGATGAGGCTGATGTCATCACTGTGGACATTGACCAGAGTATCGAAGCCATTTTGGACAGCGCTGTTGCCCAACTCACAGAACAAGCAATGCCAGCTACCGCCCAGGAGATCACCGCATGATCCACCCAACCATTACCTTGATCACCGAACGTATCAAAGCCCGCAGCCAAGTTATCCGTGCGAACTTTGAAGACAAAACAGCGTACCAGGCTGAGCAAGGAAAAGGGCGAGCCAGCCTGTCCTGTGGCAACCTTGCCCACGCAGTAGCAGCTTCGTGCCAGCAAGAAAAGCAGCAGATCCTCGATTTCACCCGTGCCAACCTTGCCATTGTCTCGTCTTACAATGACATGCTGAGCGCCCACCAGCTGTACAAAAACTACCCTGACCAAATCAAATCGGCGCTGCAGTCGCTAGGACATACGGCGCAAATCGCCGGTTGTGTACCCGCGATGTGCGACGGGGTCACCCAGGGCCAGCCGGGAATGGATATGTCTCTGTTCTCCCGTGATTTAATTGCCCAGTCGACAGCCTTCTCGCTGAGCCACAATGTATTCGATGCCACCTTGCTGCTGGGTATTTGCGACAAAATTGCCCCTGGCCAGTTAATGGGAGCACTTAGCTACGCTCATTTGCCTACCGCCTTCATTCCAGCCGGTCCAATGCCAACAGGTATTACCAACGATAAGAAAGTGGCCGTACGTCAGCAGTATGTCGCTGGAGAAGTAGGCAAAGATGCGTTGCTAGAGATGGAGTGCCAAGCCTACCATTCCGGTGGTACCTGCACGTTCTACGGTACAGCCAATACCAACCAGCTAGTGTTCGAAGCCATGGGATTGATGCTACCTGGTTCGGCTTTTGTGGCACCGAATACCGAATTACGCTCAGCCCTTACTGAACACGCCAGCCTTGCATTGGCATCCATGACTGCGGACTCCCCTAACTACCGCCCTCTTGTTGACGTATTCACGGCTGAAAACTTGGTCAATGGCGTGGTCGCCCTGCTAGCCTCGGGCGGCAGTACCAACCACACTATCCATATGCTTGCTATTGCCCGCGCAGGCGGCCTCATCCTTACCTGGGATGACATCAGCGAACTCTCTGACATCGTGCCGCTGCTAGCCAAGATGTACCCTAACGGCCCGGCAGATATCAACGCCTTCGAGCAAGCTGGCGGTGTACCGGCCCTGATGAAAACACTGCATGAACGCGGCCTGCTCAATACAGAGGTGAAGACAGTGTTCGGTGAGTTTGCCGACCAACTCACCCAGCCAATCATCAAGGATAACAAGCTGGTATGGCAACCTGTTGGCGAAAGTCGCGATGCTGAAGTGATTGCTGCCAATGACCAGGCATTCAACCAAACTGGCGGTACCAAAGTGCTCAAGGGTAACCTTGGCCAGGCCGTTATCAAGGTCTCTGCGGTCAAGCAAGAACACCAGTTTATTGAAGCGCCTGCGAAGGTCTTCCGCTGTCAGCATGACGTTGAAGCGGCCTACCAAGCCGGTGAGTTCACCGGGGACTGCGTTATTGTCGTCAGTCATAATGGTCCTGCCGCCAACGGTATGCCGGAACTACACAAGCTGATGCCAATCCTTGGCAATATCCAAAAAGCCGGTCATCAAGTCGCTTTGGTTACTGACGGCCGCTTGTCTGGCGCATCCGGCAAGATCCCGGCAGCTATCCATGTGTCACCGGAAGCACTGCGCGGTGGTGCTATTGGCATGATCAAAGATGGCGATATCGTGAAACTCGACTGTAGCACCGGCCTGCTGGAAGTCGCGGTTGATTTTGATCAGCGCCAGCCAGTCCAGCTTGATACCGAAGCCAGCCAAATTACTTGGGGAAGGGATATCTTCAAGGTAATGCGTGAAAATGTCGGCGGTGCCGACGAAGGCGCGAGCTTCTTGTTCTAAGCGGACAGCAGCACAAACAAAAATGGGAGCACTTGCTCCCATTTTTTATTGGCCCTTATCTACAAGCTTTCGCCCCTGCTAATGGTAAAGCCCATATCAAAGACATTGCGCTCGCTGCGCTTGCCGTCAAGCGCCTGGAGCAGAAGCTCTGCGCTCTTCTCGCCGATTTGGTATCGCGGGGTATAAATACTGGTTAGGCGTGGCGTAATGGCTTGGCCGATATCCAAGGCGTTGTAACCAACGACACTGATTTTCTTGGGCACTTCAATACCCCGCTCATTACAGGCAAGAATAGTACCGATAGCGATATCATCATTGGTACAGAACACGCCGTCTAGCTCCGGGCACTCTGCCAAGGCACGACTCAGCAACTCTCCCCCGAGGGTGAAGCTGGAGTGCTCATGGGTCAGGATATGGTATTTCGGCAAACCGGCCTCTTCCATCGCCTTGTCATAGCCTTCCATACGCAGTTTGGTACGGGTATCCAAGCGGGCACCAAAGTAGGCAATATGGCGCTTGCCCTTATCGAGCATAGTTTTCACCGCCGTATAAGATGCATGGATATGATCCAGCCCCACCACCATATCGACAGGGTGACTCGGTAGCTCCATCGCTTCAACCACCGGCACCCCGGCCGTTTTGATCATCTGTAGCGTACGCTCGGTATGGGACGTACCGGTCAAGATAAGCCCGTCGACCTGATAAGAAAGCAGGGAGGCAATTTTGCGCTCTTCAATTTCTTCATCGTAACTAAAGTGGGCAATCAGGATTTCGTAGCCGTTAGCATTGGTAACCGCTTCAATACCTTGGGCAAAACTGGCAAAGACCTGGTTAGACAAGGAAGGCAGCAATACCCCTATCGCTTTGCTGGAAGACTTCGACAGCATGGCTGGCGCGCGGTTTTGGATATACCCCAGCTCTTCCACCACTTCGGCGATCTTATCCCTTGTCTTAGCTGACACTGATTCAGGGTTGCGCATGTAGCGGCTGACGGTCATTTTGGTGATGCCGACACGGTCAGCAATATCTTGCAGGGTAGGACGCGCTTTTCGTTGTTCTTGTGTCATAACAATAGGATAAGTTACTGCTAGGTTTTAAATGTTACAGTAACATATCACTGTAACAACTATAACGCTATCCAAAAATTATCATGCAAGCTTCTTACTGCCAGTAAAAGCGCCCTTCCCACACCAAGGGCAGCATAAATATCTGAACCAACCTATGTTTATGGTGCTTTGCATTAAAACTGTCATAACTCCGTCATGCAATGGCAAGAAATTCCCTATAAGTTCCATTTTTTCTTCTTTTGGAACTCCAACATGGATAGACGTACCCTTCTAAAAGGCATTGGCCTCGGCACTTTAGCCAGCACATTGCCAGTTTCAGCCGTGGCGCAAAACACGCAACACAAAGACAATCAAATCGGCTTCAAACGTGCCCCGGTGAACCATAAAGGGGACTTAGAAGCTATCTATGTACCAAGCACCGATGGTGAGCCGCTTAATCTTGTTGGTAAACAGGACTTTGATCTTCGTATCTTGCATGTCAACGACCTACACCACAGGTTAATGTCTGCCTCCGAACGGGGCGATACCTACCAAATGGCTCAGATTGCCAAGCAGGTCTCTTCTGCCCGTAGCGCTTCTGGTGATAACGAAGCTGTCATTTTCGTAAGTGCTGGCGACGACCACATAGGCTCTGAATTTGATGAGCTACTAGGTCTTGCTCCTACATCCTTTGAAATGAGTGCTGTTTACCGCGCCTACAGTGCAGCAGGTATGGATATGGCTGTTATCGGTAACCACGAATATGATAAACAGACCGAAATTGCCCAACTACAGATCAGTCAGGATGCAAGATTCCCTGTACTGAGTGCCAACCTCGTCGGTTCTATTTTTGATGATTATCACTACCCATATGCCGTGGGTATTGCCAACGGTATCCGTATCGGGTTTATCGGTTTGACGACTGATGAAGCTATATACACCCAAACAGCAACGGATCCCAACCTTACGGTCTCCAGTCCGCAAAAGGCATTATCTGACGCGGTCAGCCTACTTGAAGAGCATGTCGACGTTTGGGTGATCCTGTCGCATTTGGGCTATAACGGCGATCTGCTTGGCTCAACAGAACGCCATGTCCTAGCCTTTGGTGACGTGGATGTTGCTAACTTCATGCGTAAGCACTCAACAAAGCCTGCCAGCATTATTGGTGGCCATACCCATACTGTACTCAATGAGCGGCAATTAGAGCCACGCAATCACTTCGGTACGGCTTCAATTCACCAAGCCGGTGCCTATGGCCGCTATCTTGGTGAGGCTATCGTCAAGGTCAGAAATGGGCAGCACCAAGGAACTGAAGCTAAGCTGCTGCCGGTTCTACCCGGTCACGGTGAAGGTAAAATACAGCAGCCCGAAGACTATGATGCTGCTTTCCAAGCTACTTACATCACCCCAATTATGGCAAGTCTGCAAGAGAAACTGGGCGAGCACCTCGGTAGAACAGATAATATTGAAACCATCTCTGTTGCAACCAATGATATCGATAGGTATATCGGCGAATCCGCCATCGCAAATTTTATGAATGATGCCGTGGTTCACCAAAGCCAATATTTCCCGTCAGGGACAGTGGATATCGCAGTATTCAACGCCACTGGCGTAAAAGGCTTACCGGTTGGACAGGATATTACTTTGGGCGATATCTACAAAATGATGCCGTATGCCGATGATATCGTATTGATTGACATGACCGGTAGCCAGCTATTGGCCATGTTGGAAAGCAATATCAAACGAGTCTATCTGCGTAGCGAACTGACACCATTCGGTGGTGACCAAGATCCAAGAGGCTTCCTAGAGCGTGGCTTCCTACATTTCTCTTCACGTTTGAGATACGGCATCAATACAGGTGAAAACTCAGTCGAAAACCAACTTGTCGATGTGACATTCGATGACAAGCCTATCGACCCTGATCAGCTGTTCAAGGTAGCAATCAACAGCTACCTTGCCAATGGCCGCGGCAACTGGGCTGGTAACGAAGTGACTCTTGGCCTGACACGTCCTGCTAAAGGGTTCTCTATCGAAGGGATAGCAAAAGAAGCTTCCATAGAAACCGGGCTGCTATACCGAGCTGAACTGATTAACTACATCAAGAATGCCGCCGAGGGTAAAATCAACCAACAGACTGGTGTCAAGATTGATGGCCGTGTGACTGTATCCTAAAAGGTATTGGAACAATAAACAGCTGCCAGTAGGCAGCTGTTTGTTCTCAGAGATTTAATCCGAACGGCCACGTCCTTCAATAGCCCACTGCTCGACAACCATGCCGTCACGAACACCATAAAGCACATCAAAATTATGCAAGGTTGTGTCACAATGACTGGGAAGCATAGTAAGCACTTCCCCAACCTTCAATTGTTGGTGGCCCTCAGGCAGGTGGAGGATCCCATGCTCATCACCGCCACATTGGTAAGTCACTTCCGGGTAGGTCAAAACCTTAGGCATGCCCAAGTCAATCGAAAGTGATTTCATACCCGCATCAACAACGGCACGATTCGCAGCAGGATGGCTGATAACGGTCGTCAGCACATTGAGGGCAGGACTGAACTGGCGGTTCGTGACATCACATAACTCATCACCAATAGCGGCATAAGTTGCGTCCATAAATATATATGAACCAGACTGGATTTCGGTATAGCCAAGCCCCAGATAGGCAGCAAACGTCCCGGTACCGCCACCAGAGACGATCCCTGGCTTCAAGCCACGAGGAGCAAGCGTAGTATCAATAAAAGCGAACACATCACGGACAGCATCAAAAGCAGCCTGCAGCCGGACTTGATAGCCTTTAACCAACTGCAAGTGCCCACTGTATGCTTGGATACCATCATAACGGACACCTTCTGTGCGATTAATTAGCTCAATAAGTTGAACCAGAGACTCGTCAGGCAGTACGCCACAGCGCATCTGGCCACTTTCGACTTCGACCAGCACACCTACTTCAATCCCTGCCTCGGTTGCTAAACGGGCAATCGTCTTCACATGTTCAGGGTGGTCGATTACTTGGCGTATTACTGTTTTGGGATGCTCTTTACACAAGTCAATTAAACGACGGTATTTGGCCGCACCTGCAATGGGAGTTGTGATCAACACATCACGGATTCCCCCCTTGACCATGACTTCTGCTTCGCCGAGTTTTGATGTACAAATCCCAACAGCACCAGCATCAATTTGCATCTGTGCCAGTGCCGGAATTTTATGCGCCTTGGTATGGGGACGAAGGGTTAAGCCCAGCAAATCTATTTGATACTGCATCTCTTTGATATTTCGGGTCATCTCATCAAGATCGGCAATCAAAGCCGGGGTATCTAAGTGGGTGATTGGAAAAGGAGTGTTCAAAATATAAGCCAACGAATACAAACCATATGAGAATAAAATGTACCACAGATATTCCCCACGGACCTTAATGGCATTTTTCAGTTACGTTTAGTGATGAGATGCTCAGTTTTATTGCTTACGTCTTTTTATGCTTTAGATATCATAATAAGATCATGCTTTATTTGGTATTTACCATTACCGAGGTTCTTCTTATAATAACCTTAAGCTTTATGTGGTTACTTGCTCATCTTTGTGTGACGATAAAGAATTCCTCATTTCACAGTTACAACTCATAGAAAATAATATCCAGCCTGAACTTATAGTTAGCTCAAAATTTAACCTTGCAAATAAAAAGGTTGTTTACAGATGAAATAACTATTTACCCGGTACAACAGTCCCTGCCTGAACAATACAGTTGGTTACAAAGCGGTTTTATATATTGGTGACAGATTTCAATGCTAAAGCATTAGAAACATTACTATAAATAGGGGATTTATTATGTCAGGCTTTAAAATTACCCACCGCAGCGCCACCAAGCTTTCAGAGCGTGTTGCCTATCAAATCACGCAGTTCCTTAAATTCTCCCTGAACCTGTTCTATGGTAAAAAATACGCCAAACGTGCCGTTATCCTTGAGACCATTGCCGCCGTACCGGGTATGGTTGCCGGTATGTTCAACCACCTTAAATCTCTGCGCAGGATGAGAGATGACGCAGGCTGGATCAAAGAGCTGCTGGATGAAGCCCAGAACGAGCGGATGCACTTGATGATCTTCCTTGATATTGCTAAGCCGAGCTGGATAGAAAGGCTATTGGTATTGCTCGGACAAGGCGTCTTTCTTGTGGTGTACAGCTTTATCTATTTGTTGTCATCGCGTATCGCTCACCGGGTGGTCGGATACTTCGAGGAAGAAGCCTGCAAAAGCTACACTGAGTACCTCGAAAAAATTGATGCTGGCGAAGTTGAAAACATCAACGCACCGGACATTGCGATTGAATACTACCAGCTACCGGCCAATGCCAAGCTAAGGGATGTAGTCCTGCGTATCCGCGAAGACGAAGCCGGTCACCGCGACAGGAACCACGGTTTTGCCGATGCTTATGAAAGCAAAACCTTACCGGCGCACCAGAACTAATTTTCAACTGTCACTCCAGGTTTGCTGCGGGCCTTGGCACCAATTGAGGCCCGCTAATTTCGAACGACAAATAACAAAACGAAAACTAACTAGCTTTTGATTTAAAGTATTTATTTATCAGGAACAAAGATAGAGGAATATCTTCATCGCCAAGCTTTGTTTTTATTTTGCTCAATTACCTACCAAGCATTATTCCTACAAACATTTCTGCATCACCAATAGTCTCAGTTAACAACAATAAAACTGATCGTTAAGCCCATCCATTTCGCTCTGCCAGCTATATTTTTATTTACGTTAAAGTTTGGCGAAAATAACTTCGCATCAAAAAACAGGTACTAATTATGAAAATGAAATACCTAAGTACAGCAGTATGTTGTATCTCTGCCTTTTGTGCCCATGCCGAAGTCATTGAAGTCGCGACATTCACTCTCAATACCGGCGTCAGTTACGAAGAATTTGTTCCTTTAGACAAGGCAGTTGAGGTTGAGCATGTATCAAAGCAACCAGGCTTCATCTCTCGCGAGAGTGCAAAGGGAGAAAATGGAGAGTGGCTGGTCATTGTTCACTGGGAAAGCGCAGAAGATGCTCAAGCATCGATGGACTCTTTCATGACAGCCGATGCCGCCAAAGGGTTTATGGCCAAAGTAGATGCCTCAACAATGATCATGAAGCGGTACGAAAAATAAAAAACCGCTCCAATCATTAATTGTTAATGACCAACAACAATAAATGATTGGAGCGGCGAACAACAGGCTCGAAAAACGCGAAAATAGTGAAAGTTCTCATGGCCTGCTGATATCAACAGGCCTTAGTGCAAAAAGCGGGGATGAGTATGTGCTACTAAGGTTAAGCAATTAAGTCATTGATATTGCATTTCAAAGAAAAGAGGCCACCCTAGGGTGGCCAACGGAAAGGAACCTAACGTTATGAGTCTTCGTTATGCGCCGCAAGTCGGCACTGGTTCTTAGCCTCTTCATCATGGCAGGCTTAAATGACCGATTTAGGACGCTTTGGTGTCTTTTTAGTGATAAAAAAAGGCCGGTAGCGAGTCACTCAACGCATACCGGCCAAAGAACACAATGTTACGGGGTATCCCTATTTACCAGTTAGGCAGGTACCAACCATTTCACGTCATACGCCCCCAGCGTAATCTGATCAGTAGGTTGCAAAGGGGAGTGATTCAAAATATCTAGCACAGATGCAGTGGCTAAAATATCGGTGATTGAAAACGGAACCTGTTGCTCTTGCTCGCTGAAGTTACAGATAGCCAGCATTTTCTGGCCGTTGTCATTCAGGCGGGCATAAGCAAACAAGTGTGGATTATAGGTTTCCAGAATCTCGGTTCGGGAAGCACCAAATACTTCATGGTTCTGGCGAAGCTTGATCATTGCTTTTAGCGACTGGTTCACCGACGCCTCGAATGACCCCGGCAGTTGCGCTTTGCCAATCACGTCATCGGTAACTGCAGGCCGGTTTACCCAACGGGCATCATCGGCTTTGCTGCTATCTTCCAGGTAGCTGTGATCGTTGAGAATACCTAGCTCATCACCTTGGTAAATCAGCGGGATACCACCAATGCTCAGGTTGATACTATTGAGCAAGCGAATGCGCTTGAGCGCCAGTTCAATCAACTGGTTGTCATCTTGCTCTAGGCCACGCTCAAGGCCGGCAAGTGATGCCAGCGAACCACAGACCCGGCAATCACCGGTAGTCGGGTTTTCCTGGAACGGCACCCCTTCGGCGAACGAGCCATCAAAGCGACCCGTGTAAAACTGGTTGAGGAAGCGGCGGTGATCGAAGCCGTTAATACCCAACTGATCAGCGATGGCGTCATCGAATGTCCAGCCAATATCGTCGTGGCAACGGATATAGTTGACCCAGCTACAGTCAGGAGAAATATCAAAGCTCTTCTTCAGTGATGCGGTCAGCAATTTGGTTTCTCGGGTAGCCAAACTCTCCCACATCAAAGCCATCATTAGCGGGTTGTAGGACAGCTGACACTCATCTTTGCCGATGTATTGCGCCACTTCATCTGGGTGTACGATCGCTTCCGACTTGAACAACACCGCAGGCGCGACAATTTGCAGGCAGCTATTGAATGCCTGGATCAAAGTATGGGCTTTTGGCAGGCTCTCGCACTGGGTCCACTTTTCCTTCCAGATAAACGCCAATGCATCCAAACGTAGCCCCTCACAACCAATATTGGCGAGGAACAACATCTCATCGGTAATGGCATTGAACACCGCTGGATTGGCATAATTCAGATCCCACTGGAAACTGTTGAACGTTGTCCATACCCACTCTTGCTGAGGCTCGAGGAAAGTAAAGCTTCCGCGGCGCACTGTCGGGAAAATCTCACGGCAGGTCTGGTTATAGTCATCCACTTCTTGCTTGTCTTCGAAGAAGTAGTAGAAGTCTTTGAATTCAGGATCGCCAGCTTTTGCCGCTTCCGCCCAGCGGTGCTCGTCTGAGGTATGGTTGAAAACAAAATCCAGTACCAAGCTGATCCCTTCTGCTGACAAAGCATCGGCAAGGGCAACCAAGTCTTTTTCTGAACCCAACTTCGGGTCGACCAAACGATAATCGGACACGGCATAACCGCCGTCACTATCGCCTTCCGGCGCCTTATACAAAGGCATTAAGTGCAGGTAGGAGATCCCCATTGATTTTAGATATGGGATCTTGGCTTTGAGCTTTTTCAGATCGCCAGCAAACAAGTCAACATATACCGCCATTCCGAGCATTTTCTCGTCGCGATACCATGCCGGTGATTTAAGGCGGCGTTCATCCAGGTTCTTCCACTTTCGCTTGCGGGCAGCAAACGCCTTGGCCAATACCACCACCAACTGTTGGAGATGGAGGAAAAAATCATAACGCTCACCGTATAGCTGGTGCAGCTTGATCACCAAGGCCGGAAAGTGTTCATCCAGACGTTTTAGAAAAGCCTGCTCGTCTTTTTTGGTCAATTTCGGCAGTTCGATAGAATCGAGCACCTGGACTAGGGCTTTTTCAGCCTGTTGAAGCGTTAGCATGCCTGCTCTCCTTGCACTAACATTTTGATGGCACTTTTCAAGATAGGTAACTCGCCGTTATCAACACTGATTGCATACATCGCGTCGGTATTGCTGGCGAAAGCCAAATTGGTAAAGCTAAACTCACCGCCGTTGATCAACAATTCAACCGAGCCGTTGTCCACTAAGGCAGAGATAGAAAACTCAGGACCGACAGGAAGAACGACTGAGTAATCATGGGGGTAGTGCTCATCAATACGCGCATGGCCGAATTGCCCTTTTCGCAACGAGCGGACCTCAAGCCCTGCCTCGAGGTACTTGAACTTGAACTCGATATCACTATCTTCAAACAGCGCCAGTGAGAGGGTTTGGCCTTGAGATAGCGCAGCCGCAAACTCACACTTCATCACCGAGCTTTTCCCTTCCTTGCTTATCCCCTCAAAGACAGAGAGTTCGCCCTCAATTTTCATTTCAAAGCCCAGCACAGCGTCGAGTTCACGGACAAAACGCTGCCCGACCCGCAAGCCAGCTTTGCTCTCAAACAAGAAAAGTTCACGCGGCATTGCCATCGTGCTACGAAAAGCCTGTGTTGGCAATTCCAGAGAGTATTGATGATTGCTCATCCAGGTACTGACGATCCGGCGACCATCTTCGCCCGGAAGATCAGAAAATGACTGGGTCGCGTAATAGTCACGGCCAAAGTCGAGCCATAGGATTTCTTCTGGATGGTTATGGTTAATAAAGCTCTTACCGTCGAAGTCACCGATAAAGTATTGGGTACCTGCACCACCACAATGGGCACCTTCACCAATACCAACAACCAATACCCAGCGGGTCTCTTCGCAGCCTTCTACTTGAAGTTCGAACAAGTCGGGGCACTCCCACGGCCCTTTGCTGTGGGCACCATGGCGGTAGCCGAACTCACTGACCAATTGCCAGTCGAGCAAATTGCTGGAGCGGTAGAATTCAATATGCTGACCGCAAGACACCACCATCACCCAGGCTTGGCTAGCTGGATGCCAAATAACCTTTGGATCACGGAAGTCAGGGTTGCCTCGGGCAGGGATGATTGGCTCACCGTCCTGGTACTTTTTCCATGTCATCCCATCCTGGCTATATGCCAGAGACTGTTGCTGGATAGGATCTTCAACCTTGCGGCCATCAGCCAAAGTCACTTCCGGCTGGATAAATGAGGTATAGAAGGCCAACAAGCCCGGCTTACCATTTTCGAACAAACCAGATGTGTTGTTCCAATCAACAATCGCACTGCCAGAGAAACACATCCCCGACTCATCAGGATAGAGTGCCGGCGGCAACTCCTGCCAGTTAATCAAATCCTGGCTGATTTTGTGCCCCCAATGCATCGGCCCCCACACCGTATCATGGGGGTAATACTGGTAAAATTGGTGATAGTGCCCGTTGAAAAAAACCAAACCGTTCGGATCGTTCATCCATCCCTGATCCGGCGTCATATGAAGTTTAGGGCGGTAAGCCTCTGCCATGTCTTGCTCTTCTTCCGTATCAATCCATCTCAATGCAGCGGATTATGCACCATTAACGTAAACGCTTACGTTAACCTGATCACATTAAAGAAAACAAGAGTATCAATAAAACGCTAGAAATGGTGATTTTAGTTATTTTCTCTGTTGTTAAAGCGAATGAATTCACTGTTCTTTCGTCCACCCAAACCACATTGACGTAAAAATTACGAAAACAACCCTCATTTTTTAGCGAAACCAGCCGTTATCCCCACCCTATTCCTTTTTCTCATACCCCTGCACTTTTATTCGTTTGCTAAGGGCGTGGGTTAGCACAACAATCTAGCCATCACCTATATGCAAGGAATCTAATAATGAGCCATGTTTTCCACCGCTATTGCCATACATCGCTCCCCACAGTGGTTAGCGGTCAAGGGGTATACCTAACTGATAGCGAAGGGAAGCAATACCTCGATGGTTGCGGTGGTGCAGCAGTATCAAATTTGGGCCATAACCACCAAAGGATAAAAGCAGCCATTCGCCACCAGCTAGAAGCCATTCCTTATGCCCATTCCGGTTTTTTCACCAGCAATAACAGTGAGCAACTGGCCAAACGACTGGCAGAACTTGCACCCGGCGCTTTGAACCACACCTACTTTGTCAGCGGCGGCTCCGAAGCGGTGGAAGCGGCACTGAAATTGGCGCGGCAGTACTTTGTCGAAAAAGGTAAACCAACGAAAAGCCAATTCATCGCTCGGCGACAGAGCTATCACGGTAATACCCTCGGTGCACTTTCGGTCGGTGGTAATGAGTGGCGGCGTGAACCTTTCAGGCCGATACTCTCGGCTGCCCATCATATTGCCCCTTGCTATGCCTACCGTGACCAGCAACAGGGAGAATCAGAACTGGACTACAGCCTCAGGGTTGCCAATGAGCTAGAGCACAAGATCCTCGAACTGGGTGCCGACAACGTGATGGCATTCATTGCCGAACCTGTAGTAGGTGCTACCGCTGGTGCCCTTCCGGCAACAGCAGGCTATTTCAAACGGATCAGGGAAATTTGCGATACCTATGATGTATTGCTGATCCTGGATGAGGTGATGTGCGGGATAGGACGTACCGGCACCTTTTTCGCCTTTGAACAAGAAGGCATCGTGCCTGACATTGTTACTGTTGCCAAAGGGCTTGGCGCTGGCTACCAGCCTATCGGCGCAGCCATCGTCCAAGACAGGATCTACCAAGCCATCGCCGAAGGGAGCGGTTTTTTCCAGCATGGCCATACATTTATGGGCCATCCGATGGCATGTGCTGCGGCCCTCGCAACTGTCGATACCATCGTCGATGACAGCCTGCTCGACAACGTCAAACTAAGGGGCAACCAACTCACCGCCAAACTCAACCACGCTTTGGCGCAATTACCTTATGTCGGAGATATCCGGGGCAAAGGGCTGTTTATCGGCATAGAATTAGTCGCAGACAGGCAGACCAAAGCACCACTTCCCAGCTATTCGCAGGCTCACAAAGCGATTAAATCATCGGCCATGAACAACGGGCTGATGTGCTACCCCATGTCAGGAACGATAGACGGCAAATCAGGCCACCATATTTTATTGGCTCCGCCTTTTATTATTGAAGAGCACCAATTGGATGAGCTGGTTAGCAAACTACATACCTCTCTGTTGCAAGCATCGGTGGGGTGGATGTAGGGGCTATGGGCTATGGGCTATGGGCTATGGGCTATGGGCTATGGGCAGAGTTATATTTGAATGACAGGAAAGGAACAGATGGAAAACAGGCACTCTATCGGTCAGGCTGCGATAATTGTGGCCCCCAACGGGGCTAGGAAAACCAAAGCCGATCACCCTGCCCTGCCGATGCTTCGGCAGGAAATCATTGATGAGGTTATCGCCTGCCGCGATGCAGGGGCGGCGATGGTGCACCTCCATGCTCGGGACAAAAATGGCAAGCACTCCTTGGAGATCGACGATAACCTCCACCTCTACCACGCCCTAAAAGAGCAAGTGGGTGACAGCATTATTGTCCAGTTAACCACAGAGGCCGTCGGGCAGTATTCCCCTAGCCAACAAATGGCCTTAATCAACGAAGTAAAGCCAGAAGCTGCCTCCTTGGCCCTTAGCGAATTAATCCCCGAAAGCCAATATTCAGATACTGCCTACCTTGATAAAGCGAGCGGCTTTTTCCATGGTATCGCCGAGCGGGGGATTATCGCCCAATACATTCTCTACAGCCCGCAAGATCTCGAGCGATACTTTTTGTTGTTGGAAAAAGGACTATTACCTGCCTATAACCACCATATACTGCTAGTGCTTGGTCGCTACGACCAACACCAAACCGCCTCACCGCGAGACCTCTCACCTTTCTTGCAACAGCGATTGTTTAATCATGATAAACGTTGGGCAGTTTGTGCTTTTGGAAAATATGAACACCTTTGCCTGACAGCGTCTATGATTATGGGTGGAGATATTCGGGTTGGCTTTGAAAATAACCATGTTAATCATCAAGGTACAGTAGCCTCAACCAACGCAGAACAAGTGGCTCACCTTGCCGAAACCGCCAAGTATTTAGGTCTCGCAACCCTTGATGCTAACCATTTTCGCCAGCTCCTCACTGCTTAGCCAGCAGCAGTATCCATTGGCTTTGCTTTTTGCGTAAAACTCATCAAAAGGGACTTCTATGGGATCTATCAACAAGCTTCTTGCCTACACCGGTGCCGCCGTTTTACTGGGTACCTCGACGCTATCTTTCGCCGAAAACCGTTTTGTTACCATCGGTACGGGTGGTGTCACTGGGGTGTATTACCCAACAGGTGGGGCAATCTGCCGCTTGGTCAATAAAGACAGACAAGATCACAACATCCGCTGTTCGGTCGAAAGTACCGGCGGTTCTATCTACAACATCAATACAATTCGTGCCGGTGAACTCGATCTGGGTATCGCCCAATCAGACTGGCAATACCATGCCTACAATGGTACCAGCAAGTTTGCCGACAACGGGGCATACAAAGATTTGCGTGCTGTGTTCTCCATCCACCCAGAACCCTTCACCATCGTTGCCCGTGCCGATTCGGGGATCAAAACCTTCGAAGATCTCAAAGGCAAGCGCGTCAACATCGGTAACCCTGGCTCCGGCCAGCGCGGTACCATGGAAGTGCTAATGGACAGGTATAACTGGTCGATGAAGGACTTCAAGTTAGCCTCTGAGTTAAAAGCCTCGGAGCAGTCAAAAGCCCTTTGTGACAACAAAATCGATGCAATGATCTACACCGTTGGCCACCCAAGCGGTGCCATCAAGGAAGCCACCACATCTTGCGATAGCAAAATCATTACCGTCGCCGGCGACAAGGTGAACAAGCTGATTGAAGACAACAGCTTCTACCGGGTAGCTACAGTGCCAGGTGGTATGTACAAAGGCAACGCTATTGACGTCACCACCTTCGGCGTCGGTGCCACCTTTGTCTCTTCAACGTCTGTACCAGATGACGTGGTATATAGCATCGTCAAATCGGTATTTGAAAACTTCGATGACTTCAAGAAGCTCCACCCAGCCTTTGCCCACCTGAAGAAAGAAGAGATGATCCGAGACGGTCTTTCGGCCCCGCTTCACCCTGGTGCAGCAAAATACTACAAAGAAGTCGGCTTGATGTAACTGAGTTATCTGCAAGTCATACTTGAACTAAAAAGAGCGCATACGCGCTCTTTTTATTTATGGCTTGAGTTAAAGACTCATGATCTTCTTGAACTCTTCTTCGCTATATTTTTTCTCGGTGCTTTTGGTCAGGTCTGTCATCATCTTGTAGCGGATCTCCGTCGCCATACTCAAGGTGCGCTGCAACTGGCCGTAAGAGAAATCCGACGCCATTTCGACTGCGGTTGCCTTATCTTGGTTGTACATGTCTTTGAGCAGCATATCCATATTGCTCACTTGCTTGTAAAGCTTGCTCTCTTCCTTGTCCCAAGTCGCTTTTAGCATTGGCAGATACTTGTCCGGATTGGCGGTAGCCAGCGCCGTCAGGCTTCGGAACTGCCAGTAAGCTGAGTCATCGCTGTAAGTATCGGTACCTACCGTGTACGGTGTTGGGTACTCTTGCAAGCTGGTGTATAGCGGCACCAACACAGATTCAGACAACACGCCATAGCTCTGCCAGATAATGCCTTGGAACTCTTCCGGCATATCCGGGCGAAGCTGAATAATATGCGACTCAAGCTGGCGTTCTACCCGGATAGGCCGCTCCCCTTTGTCAGCCAACTTGGTACCTTCATAGGTTGAACCCAAAACACTAGCCACATCGCCGACCGAAATTTTGTCATCAGGCTTCATGAACAACGGATATTGCTGCTCGCGGGTGTCCTGCACCTGCGAAGGCGTCAGCATTGCCTGCCCCAACCACTCGCGGTCCACGTTGTAGACATCGCCAATCACCCCAAAGGCCTTGGCAAAGTTAAATGAGTTAGCATCTGGCTTATCAAGCAACTTGTGCTGCTTGACGAAATCCAGCAGCCCTTTTGAGTGCATCACATCCGGCGCGTCCAAATCGACCCCATGGATCCGCAAACCATTGGCAATCATCGCATAGCTATCATCTGGCACTTTCACCGCGATCCAGTGATGCCCAGAACCGATTTCAAACAACCAAGCTTCATTGACATCGGCAATGTACAAGCTGTTACCTTCTCCAGCACCGTACTCTTCAATATATTGGCCCAACAGTTCAACCCCTTCCTTGGCCGTTTTTACCTGCGGCAGGATAAGGGTTGGGATCACCGCTTCGATGATACCAGGTTTCACCAATGGATCAGCCTTGGCCGCTTTGTCATTGACCTCGGCACTGGTGGTGGCTGAAATCGCCACATTGTACTGGTTGATGCCGCGCTCTTCGTAATATTTGCCGTCTTTGTCGACCGTCAGGGCGTCCCAGTCAGGAATGGCCGAATAGGCGTAGAACTGGGTCGGCATTGGCACAACCAGCCCATTACCTAAGGTCCAATCTCCCGCTTCGTTAATCTGCTGAGGACGGTAAGCGAGGTGCTTGTTCCAGTTATTTATGCCAAAGTCCTCGTTACGGGCAATCATAATACTGCCGTCAACCGACGCACCTTTACCGACAATCAATCCCGTACAAGCATTGGCACTCATGCTAAGTGCAGACATTACGGCAGCACTTAGAAGCGTAATAGACATTTTTGTCATCGTATCTCTCCTATGGTGTTAACACCTATTGGAACAATGAATATTATTCAGTTATTCTTTTTATTTCGATTAAGTTAGCACAAAGATCGGTTTATTAATCAAAAGGCAGTGTAAACACAATCAAAGGGAATATTTGCTGATAAGATCACGAATAAGGATTTGCGAGAGAATTAATGCTCGGAAATTTGATCTTGGCAATTGGCCATCATTTCGGTCAGCCACTGGGTAAAGACACATACCTTGCGGGTATGGCGCTTGTAATGGGGCACAATAGCGTAGTAGCCATAATGACTGGTCAGAAAAGAGTTGAGTGGGTTAAATATTGTTTGTTCAGCAATTAAATCATCGACCATAAAGTCAGGCAGCAATGCCAAGCCCAGCTGGTTTTTTACCGCCTCTAATGACAGGTAGAAATGCTCAAACCCAACACCATAGAACGCCATTGGGAAGTCAATGCCATGATGGTTTTTGAACTGCTCCCACAGCTGTGGCCGGGTAACCTGAGGCAGGTAAACATGATCAGCTAAATCATTAAAGTGCCTGATTGACCTCTGCTGTAACAACTTTGGGGATGCCACCAGCCGAAGGTTTTCTCGGCACAAAAGAGTGGCATTTTCGTAATGGTTAGCTAGGGGGAGACACCGAATGATGATGTCGTTGTCAGTGCTAATGTCATTGACCATCCCATCCCCGGTCTTCAGTTGGACTTGAAGATGAGGGAAAGCTTTAGCAAAACTATTTATCTTCGGAATAAGCCAAAGACTAGCAAAGGATGGGGTCACATTGACCGTCAGTACTTCATCAACCTGATCCAACTGGCGCAGGCTAGCTGTGGCGTTTTGCAAGGCTTCGAGCGATTCGGCTATCTGGGGTAAATACCGCAACCCGACACTAGATAACCGGATACCATTGAGATGGCGTTCAAACAAAGGTTGGCCAAGCTGCTGTTCTAACTGAGCAATTTGCTTACTGACAGCCCCTTGGGTAAGGGATAGCTCTCTGGCGGCTTTGGAGAAGCTCAGATGATTAGCGACAGCGATAAAGGTTCGAAGCGCTCTTATCGAGGGGAGTTCTTTCATGTCTAACACTGCCGCTACCCTATTCCTTTAGGTTCAGTCTTTAATTTATGGTTTAAATAGGCAATAGGCAATAGGCAATAGGCAATAGGCAATAGGCAATAGGCAATAGGCAATAGGCAATAGG
>NZ_JACSOF010000065.1:0-33948 GCF_014349205.1 Photobacterium sp. BZF1 | reverse complement strand
ATTATGGAGGCGCGTCCCGGAGTCGAACCGAGGTCCACGGATTTGCAATCCGCTGCATAGCCACTCTGCCAACGCGCCAAATTGTCCAAACGCACCTATTTAGTTATTACTATTAGGTCGTTTGTTTGGTTGCTGCCGCCCAAAGGCACCAGAACCGAAATGATGGAGGCGCGTCCCGGAGTCGAACCGAGGTCCACGGATTTGCAATCCGCTGCATAGCCACTCTGCCAACGCGCCATCAATTTTGTTGTAACCACTTAGTTTCGGCCAATGCCGCTGCGGTACGGAGGTGTAATTTACTGATTTTCAGGGATGAGTCAAACAAAAATACAAGAACTTGCTTCAACTGAACAATTTCCAACACATCAAGCCAAAAAAGCGGCCTTAATCGTATGGAATCCAAGCACCGCCCCGCGTTTTTTAAATCGATAACTTCTGCCTCAAGTTTCTGCTGAGCTGAAAATAAGACTAAAAAAACCCACCAAAGGTGGGCTTCATAGATAAACAACCTATACGTAGTTAACTTTATTGTTAGCCGTTGACCAACTCAACCGCTTCTCGCACCAAGCGACCGATTTCTTCCCAGTCACCATTTTCAATCAGCTTAGGCGCCACCATCCAGGTACCACCACAGCAAATAACACGGTCGATAGCCAAGTAGTCACGTACATTTGACTTACCAATACCGCCAGTTGGCATAAAGCTAACGTCAACGTATGGCGCCAACAATGACTTAACCATGTTGATACCACCCGACGCTTCAGCCGGGAAGAACTTCAAGAAAGTCAGCCCCATCTCTAGTGCCAGCTCAACTTGGCTTGGGTTATTCACCCCAGGTACCATTGGAATCCCCAGCTGCTGGCAGTAACGCACAGTATTTGGGTTCAGCCCCGGCGCTACCACAAACTCAGAGCCCGCTTCTTTGGCACGGTCAACTTGCTCTGCATTCAATACGGTGCCCGCACCAATACACATCTCTGGGTAAGCTTCACGCATCAAGCGGATGGCTTCTGCAGCCACTTCAGTACGGAAGGTCACTTCTGCAACCGGAAGGCCATTTTCAACCAGGGTTTTAGCCAAAGGCACGGCCTGTGACACATCGTTGATTTGAATGACAGGGATAACTTTGAAGGCTTTAAGTTTCTCGATGATCTGCTGAGACATGTTCAGGTGTTCCTATTTACTGTAAATCTATTTACATTAATTCTTTCATTGCATCGGCTGGGATAATCGCACCGGGATGCTGGATAACGGTAGACGCTAACTGATGGCCCAATTCGGCAGCTGCGGCTTCAGTACCTCCACTTAGGCGCCCTGCCAGATAGCCCGCAGCAAACGAGTCACCGGCAGCACAGGTATCAATAACCTTTTCCACTTTGTTTGCCGCAATATAAGACTCATGCGGTTGGTCTGATTGCAGTTCGCTGACCACCAGACATGGCTCACTGCCCCGCTTGATAACGACTTCTTGGCAACCGAATGACTGGCATCGGTCAACAATGTTTGTCTCTCCCCACACCAAGTGGTCGTCGTCTTCGGTGATTAGCGCAATATCGACAAATGGCAGAACTTGCGAATACCAATACTGGGCTTGCTTTGAGGTCCAAAGCTGTGGCCGGAAGTTATTGTCGAATAGCACTTTGCCGCCTTTGGCTTTGTGTTTTTCCAACAGGGTAATCAGGGTCGCTTTGGCATCTTCAGCCAAAATAGCCAGGCTGATCCCACTGATATAAAGGGCATCAAAGTCATGATTTTCGATAGCTTGCTCTAGCGGAGTCAGACCACTGGCAAAGTAGAATTTCGCCGCACTATCATTGCGCCAGTAATGGAAGTGACGCTCACCGTTAGGCTCTGTCTCCACCAAATAAAGGCCCGGCAGTTTATTTTCCAGTTTACGTACCATAGAGGTGTCGATATTTTCATGTTGCCAGGCACTGAGCATATCCTGACTAATATTATCGATACCTAATGCCGTAGCGTAGCTAACAGCGATATCACGGTTAGTGCCTAAACGTGACAGGTAAAGCGCCGTATTTAACGTATCGCCACCAAATGTCCGTTGTAGCGGTTGGCCGCTAAGCTCGACCATGCACTCACCAAAAAATGCAATTTTCACACTGCTACCTTTCTAATTATTCGAACTGTATTTAAAGCGTAACTGAAGATGCAGGCCTTACATCACAACAAAGGCCTGCATTTTGACGAGTTTTAGATGATTATTTCGCGGTAGCCGGTTGAGCGTCGATACCTTGCTCTTCAGGCTTTTCCATCGCGGCACGCTCAGCATCAAGGATGGCTTTCGCTTCTTCTTTGCTCACCTTGTTCGCTGGTGTCGCCAAGCTTACTGCCACACCGGCAACCAAGGCTGTAGTGACTGATGGGATAACCGGGTTGCCCCAGAATGCCGTCCAGTCAGCGTTGAACATGACAGAGAATGACGCTGCTGACGCACCTGCCAAGGTAGCCAGTGCCCCCTGCCAGTTGTAGCGGCCCCAGAAGCGACCCAGCATACCGCACACGAACATGCCGGACATTACCGTAGAAATCATCTTGGTGATGTAGCTGATGATGTCATTCGAAGTCAGGGCGAACAGCAGTGCCAGACCGATACAGATAACCAATGCGATACGTGAGTAGGTCACCATCTTGTCTTTTGATGGGACTTTACCCGTAAACATGATGTAGATATCACGCAGCAAGATAGATACGCCGGCAATTGCATCGGAACTTGCACTCGACATCGTAGCAGACAGGCCTGCAATCAGAACAATCATGCCGATACCCACAGGTAGCACTGTTGCAGCAACATACGGGAATGCAAAGTTGGCATTGTTCAGCTCTGGGTTAATCGCATGTGCTGACATACCGATAACCGCAGGGATGATAGAGAAGAACAAGTACAGTACACCTGACATCACGAATGAGCGGCGGATAGTCGGAACGTCTTTACCTGAGTAGATACGCTGACGGAAAGAAGGGGTTGCCAAGATACCCACACCAACAACCAGTGCCAGTGAAATACCCGGGATCATGCCTAGTTTTTCCAGCCCCAGGAAGCTGACAGACGCAGGCTCCATGGCAGCATACAAGTTATCCAGGCCACCGATATGGTTGACCGATAGAACAGCCATCAGAATGAAACCGGCAAAAAGGATCACGGCCTGAATCGTATCGGTCCAAACTACTGCGGTGTAACCACCGATTACGACGTAGATAGTAAACGCAGCTGCGATAATCATCTTGGCAGTATTTAGCTCGATATCAGCAATCCAAGCCAGGTACATACCACCACCAAGGATATGTGCACCCAACCAGCCGATAGAGGCGGTAAAGATTAGGATACCGACCACGTTTTTGACAATCTTGTTGGCGCCTACATAGTAAGACAGCTCTTCACTCATGGTCATGAAGTTCAGCTTACGCACTGGAGCAAACCAGTAAGCGAGCAGCAGGATACCCAGGGCACCACCAATACCGTAAAGCGCACCAGCCCAACCGTTGGCATAACCAAAACCAACCGCGCCCATGCTCGAACCTGTACCTACCATGGTGGCTACCGTGGTACCTAGTACCAAGAACAGCGGAAGACCACGACCTCCAAGTAGAAAGTCTTCGCCTGATTTCTGGTTACGTGATACGAACCAACCTAACCAGATTAAAAAAACCACATACGCACCGAAACCGGTGAGAAAGAGTGTACTGTTCATCCCATACCTCTTATAATCCGTCATTGCTTTTATTTGCTTGGGGATAGTCTCATCACTTACTACCCCATGAGTTACTGAGTCATTTCAGTATTTTGCTTTTTTCAGGTTGGTACTTTGCCAACCTTTTTTCTTTGGCCTTCCGGCTCTATTTCTTTGTCTCTAGTTGTAATAGCCTGCCAACTTCCGTTGTGGCATCGCTTGTCAATCAGGCTTCTGCTGGCCCCGCGCTTTATTGTTTTATGCGGGGCCCGAAGATAATGCCTGAATTAACGGCGATCTTCGCGGTAGCACGTCACATCCACCTCAACTTTTACGTCGACGACCAAATCACATACCATGCAGATACGCGCCGGTGGGTGCTCGCCGAAGAACTCTTTAAACACTTTGTTGAATGACTGGAAGTAGCGAGAGTCAGTCAGTACCACTTTCACGTGTACCACGTCTTCAAGGCCGTAGCCTGCTTCTTCCATGATGTCGACACAGTTCTGAATCGCCAAGCGAGACTGATCGACAATGCCACCTTCAACCACTTCACCGTCTGTCATTGGTGTTTGACCAGAGACATACAGGAAACCACCCGCCTGAGTTGCACGTGCAAAAGGTAGGTGCTGACCGCCTGTGCCTGTACCGCCTTCGATGCCGTAGCGTGTGATAGTCATAATTTCTTTCTCCAACGTTGTGTTACTTAGTTCAATTTGCTGTCCCAGGGTGTTTAGTCCTGATGACGGTATAGGAAACGGCCATGGCGGTTAGTACTCACCTGCCCGTTTTGATAACTGATGCAGCCATTGACCATGACCACGTCAATCCCTTTCGCTGCTGCAATCGGATTTTCGAAACTTGCAACATCGATAATGGTGTTCGGGTCGAACATCACGATATCGGCATAGGCCCCTTCGCGAATTTCTCCCCTGTCTTTAAGGCAGTAGCGCTTGGCCGACATGCCTGTCATTTTGTGAATCGCCTGTCCCAGTGAGAACAACTGGCGTTCACGACTGTAATAGCCCAGCACCCGTGGAAACGATCCCCACAGACGAGGGTGTGGGTGTGGGTCGTTCGGCAGGCCATCTGAGCCCACCATGGTTAATCGGTATTTCAGTACCCGCTCGACATCGGCCTCGTCCATGCAGTGGTAAACAGCGCCTGCTGGCTGGAGCTGCTTGGCCGCATCCATTAACGGCAAGTCCATCTCCTCAGCAATTTGCTTGAGCATTTTTCCTGCATGCTCAGGGTGCTTATCTGACCACGTAATGAAGATATCGATCTCGTCGGTGACCTGTTTGAGGTCAAGCGTCGAGGAACTCGCCGAATACGGGTAGCAATCACAGGCTACATCCTGATGCTTGGCGGTTTTCTCCATCAAATCGAGCACTTCAACTGTGCGGCCCCAATTACCGGCACCTGCACATTTGAGGTGTGAAATCACCACTGGCACCTTGCCATGCTTACCGGTAGCAAACGCTTCTTCCATCGCCTCAAGGATCTGCTCGAACTCGGTACGCATATGGGTGGTATAGATACCATCAAACTCTGCCAGCTCTTCGGCAAGGGCCATCACTTCTTCTGTCGGGGCATCTTTCGCAGATGCGTATGCCAAGCCAGAACTCAACCCCAAAGCTCCCTGCTCCATCGCAGCGTGCAGTTTGGCTTTCATTGCTGCAATTTCGTCGCCTGATGCTGCACGGTATAGATTATCCATCTCGTTGTTGCGCAGCGTGGTATGGCCCACCAGCGCAGCAACATTCACGGCAGGCTGTGCAGCCGTTACCGCCTCGGCATATGACGCAAATGTCGGGTATTTGAAATCTTGCTGCTTGCCAAGCAGGTTCATCGGATCTGGTGGATCACCAGCCAGCATTGCTGGAGAGGCACTGATCCCGCAATTACCTACAATCACACTGGTGACCCCTTGGCTGATCTTCGGCAAGCAGTCGGGATAGCGAATCACATTGGTATCATCATGGGTGTGTACATCGATAAAGCCAGGTGCTAATGCCTTGCCATGACCATCGATGATCTGTGTTGCCTCACATCCGGCTAAATCCCCTATGGCTGCAATACGATCCCCTGTAATAGCAACATCGGCGTTGTAAGGCTCACTACCCGAGCCATCAACAACTTGAACATTTCGGAAAACGGTATCGAACTGCATGAAACTTCCTTCTTTATGACGCTAATTCTGCACAACCGTTAATCCGAACTGTTCGGCTAGGTTGTGTTAATCGCCGAGAGGCTGTCTGTCCTCTCCACCACGATGACTGTCTAGTGCCAATTTCAGGCGGCGTAGCTTATCGCGGGTCCGGCGTTTGTGGCTCAAGGCCAACTCCGTTGACAGCACATCTATCAACGCCATCATGGCGTAACGTGATGCCGACGGTTTGTAGATAAAATCGGTCTCTTTGGTGACAACCGGCAAAACCAAGTCGCTGACTTCTGCCAGCGGTGACTCCTTGGGCGTTATGGCTATCACCTTCAAGCCATATTGTTTGGCAATCGATGCCGGCTCTACCACTTCTGGTGTGTAACCGGTCGCAGAAATCACCACCATCACATCATTGGCATCGGCAGTTGAAGCTACCATTCTTGCCAACAGGCCATCGTTGTAGGCCGTTACCGGGTAGCCCAGGCGGAACAAGCGAAATTGCAGTTCCTGCGACAACATAGTTGAGCCACCACCCATGCCAATGGCCAAAATCTGCCGGGCGTTTTGCAGCAGGTCTACCGCTGTAGCAACATCCTGCTCATCGACAACCTTGCGGTTAATGTTGATCACATTCTTGATCGACTCATAAACCCCTTGGATCCCCGACTGATCTGGCGACTCATGAATAAATCGCTGGCCGATGGCAAGGGACTGGGCTAACTTGAGCTTCAGATCCCGCACATTCTTACAGCCAACCGCTTTGGCAAAGCGGGTAATGGTTGCCTCACTCACTCCGGCTTCTTCTGCCATTTGAGTAATGCTGTAACCCGATGCTGCGGCCAAATCATCAATCACCAACATGGCGACTTTTTTCTCGGCATCCCGCAATTGCGAGAAGCGCTCGGTAATTCTTGAAACAATATCGACTTCGATAGTCACGGCTTTCACCTTTCTCTCGACAGGGCAAATAGTAATTTCAGGGCAGCTTCAAAACAGTGAGAAACAGCACAAAATGCACAGCAATGTTTGATAGTTTCTAACACCGATAATATTATCACCTCGCCAAAAGGCAGTAATAGCAAGCCCTGAGAGCTATGTTAGGAGAATAATAAATGACCCAAGCAAATAAAAAGCATGTTAGTAAATACCAAGATATTCATCACAAAAAATTTCCCGTAGGTACCAAAGGGATATGGGTTGATGAAAAAACGGAGGGCAAATACAGCCTAATTAACGAAGAAATCAGCCTGCCTGCAGCCGTTATCAAGCAGCAGTCGATTGATAACAACCTGAACTGGATGCAACAGTTTGCAAATCATCACAACGTCAAACTGTCACCGCATGGCAAGACAACCATGACACCTGCTTTCTTTGAGCAGCAGCTTGAAGCCGGGGCCTGGGGCCTAACTGTCGCAACAGCCCCACATGCTGAAGTGGCAGCGTCAGCAGGTGCCAAACAGATCATGATGGCTAACCAGTTGGTGGGTAAAGCCAACATGGCAATCATCAAGCGCCTGTTGTCTGAGCACGACGTCACTTTCTACTGCTGTGTCGATTCCACGGAGAATGCCGAGCAACTCTCTACATTCTTTGCCGGTAGCGGGGTGACAGTTCATGCCCTGATTGAATTTGGCGTTGAAGGCGGCCGCTGCGGTTGCCGTACTCCACAACAGGTGATCTCGCTGGCTCAGCACATCGACAGTCTTGAAGGGATCTCCCTGGCCGGTATCGAAGTCTATGAAGGCGTGATCCACGGTGACAATGCCGAGCAAGCTATCCGTGAGTTCCTGGCAACGACCGTACAAACTGTTGAACTTCTCAAGGAAGAAGGATTAATCAAGCTTGATAGCCCAATTGTCACCGGCGCAGGTTCTGCCTGGTATGACGTTGTGGCCGAGAGCTTCGCCCGATGCCAGCACCTATTGGCAATTATCCGCCCGGGCTGTTACCTCATCCACGATACCGGGATCTACCAAGATGCCCAGAATAATGTCATGGCTCGGGCAGAAGTGAACCAGGGCTATGCCTGTGATCTGGGTGGAGATCTTGAGTCAGCACTGGAAGTGTGGGCGTATGTCATTTCCCGTCCGGAGCCAGGCAAAGCCGTGATCGGTCTTGGCAAGCGGGATGTAGCATTTGATGCGGGTCTGCCAATTCCAGAGCGGGGATACCGCAATGGCGAGCGGATTGAAGTGGGGGGATTGGAAGCGACTGCTATCATGGATCAGCACACTTTCGTTACCGTCCCCGAAGGTAACGATCTGCGTGTTGGTGATGTCATTGCATTTTCAACCTCGCATCCATGTCTAACCTTTGATAAGTGGAAATATATCTGTATTGCCGATGAAGACTTCCAAGTATCAAAACTTGTAGAGACCTATTTCTAACAGGTGATAAATCTGGCTAATTAACCACCACCAGATCGTGCATAAATCAGGCAGCAATAAGTGTATTGCTGCCTATTCTTTCCCATGCATAACAAAACAAGCTAAAACCATGTTTTTAATAAGGTTTAATTCTAATTAACCTTTGCCATATGGCACGAGATGTGTATTATCCCTATATCATTTCACGTGCCACAAAGGATTAGGCCTGTTTATGAATTTCACATATCTCATTGAAGGTACGCTATTTGGTTTGATCGTACTGCTTCTTGGCTTGGCCGGCGGTTCCTTTTTTACCATGGTGACAGCCAAACCTAGTAACGAAAACAGCCTGGTCGAATCCCGCATCGAGTTCGGATTCTACGGAGTGGCTAGTTTAGTTTTTGCGGGGTTGCTGACGGGTATCCTCAGTTAGCTTGGTAGAGCTCCAATGGCAATCCATCCGGATCTTGAAAAAAGGTAAATGCCTTACCTGTATACTCATCGATCCGGATCGGCTCTACTTCAACTCCCCTCGATTCAAGATAATCAGTAACCTGTTCAACGGAATCGACCACAAACGCCAGATGACGTAGTCCCCTAGCCTCAGGAAAACTTGGTCTTTCAGGCGGATTGGGAAAGGAAAACAATTCAACTTGGCTGCCATCCGGCAACTGTAAATCCAACTTCCAGGAATCCCTTGCTTCGCGGTAATGCTCTGCCAGCACTTTCAAGCCCAAGATATCAACATAGAAGGCTTTAGACCTTGAATAGTCTGAACAGATAATCGCGGCATGGTGTATCGCCTTTAGCATAAATACCCTTTAATAATCATCATACTAAGTAAACAAACCCACTATCTCACCCCTACCGCCGTAACGCAATGGGCAGAAAACCCACCCCAAACCCAGCAAGCAGCCACGTCATCTGTACACGCAGAAAAATGCGATATTTTTATCTGCAGGGTATTTACAACACAGTTTTTTATTTATATGTTGTAAACGACTTCGATACTTATGTTCAGGAATACGCTGTGTTTCATTTCGCCAATCAAACAACTTGCCAACGCCCAGTTTGCAAACCTGCTATGACTACAGGCGGAACAGTCGTATCGCGTAACATTATTGCTGCTATTCTAGTGATTATTAACTAGGCTGGCGGCTATTCACCCGTCAGCCAGGCTGACGGGGAGCAAAGTCTCAACCTACCTGTTTTTCTTCAGCCTTTCTGACGGTCCATAACAAAAACTGATTAATATCAGAGGACTTGTCCGAATGACTAAACAAAACACCATGGCGATTGGCCTAATGACTTTTGCGATGTTTCTTGGTGCCGGAAACATCATCTTTCCCCCTTTTCTTGGCCTTCAAGCCGGCACACAATATTTTCCTGCCATGCTTGGCTTTCTCGTCACCGCCGTCGGCCTACCAGCCCTGACGCTGATCGTCATGGGCCGCCTGAGCCATAGCCAGCAACTGACTGCCGCTTTGCCAAAACCGATGGCCACCAGTTTTTGGGTCTTGTTGTTTACTGCCATCGGCCCTGCATTTGGCATGCCCCGCGCAGTGACCGTTGCCTATGAAATGGGTATTGCGCCATTTACCCAAGACAACCTATTACTGCCTTTTTCGCTGGTTTTCGTAACTGTCACCCTATTGCTTGCTTTCCAACGGGGTAAATTGGTTGATTACATCGGTAAAGTAATGACACCACTATTGGTGCTATTGCTGGCAGTCCTCGCCGTCTCGGCCTTTGTCTCACCAATCAGCCCGATGACCGTACCGAACGCTGACTACCAACAACAAGCTGTTACCCAGGGCCTTATCCAGGGTTACATGACCATGGATGCTATCGCTGCCGTTGGTTTTGGATGGGTGATCATCAAGACTATTCAAGACAAGGGGGTCACCTCAACTAACGGCTTATTTGCCAGCACGGTGAAGGTTACGTTGATCTATGCTGCACTGATGTCAGCTTGCTACCTGGCAATGGCTTATGTCGGTGCCACCTCATCTGCCGTTGCCAGCGACGCCACCAACGGTGGTGAGATCCTTACTCGCTATGTGGCAAACCTATTCGGTCTACAGGGCCAGCTCCTACTCGCGATCATCATTGTAATGGCATGCTTGACCACTACCGTAGGCCTGACAAATGCTTGTGCTGAGTACTACCAGCAAACATTCAATGCTCCTTTTACTACCACTGCAACTATCGTGTGCGTACTGACAGGCTTGCTTGCCAACTTCGGCCTTGATCAAATCCTAACGATCAGCCTGCCAGTCATCTTGGTACTTTGCCCAGTGGCGATAGCGCTAGTTATCACTGCTTTAATGGTGAAAAAATCGCCATACCAGCGTTATATCTTTGTCGCGACAGTGTCTGTCACATTGGCTTTCGGCACCATAGACACACTGAATATCCTCGGTTTGATCCCTGCTAAGTGGGAAGCCATGCTGGTTGAATACATGCCGCTCTACTCTGCCCATGCAAGCTGGTTCCTACCTTGTTTGACGACACTACTTTTCAGCATCTTGGCGAATGCATCGCTTTCACAGCGAAGAAAAGAAACGGTTTCAATGTCTGCGAAATAGTGGCGATAATCGTTAAATAAGAGCCTAAAATAACAAAACCGCCTCTTTAACTTTGAGGGGCGGTTTTAATCAATCGACCATTTCCGCTTCGATTCAAAAAGGCTCAAATTGACGAAACGAAAACCCAACAACAAACAAAAATATCAGGTATAACCCCTCCAATAAGAATAAATAGAAACCGAACAGCACAACACCCGGTCGTATATACACCTACTGATCAGAAATGTGACTTTTTTTACTTTTACTGTTTACAGCTCAAAAAAATGCTTATATGTTGTATACCCAAGTAACATCACGTTGCTACGACCAATTTTTGTTTTTGCACTAGGAGAGCTCAATGCTCAATCTAATCCATCACAACGCTGCTCAAAACGTTCTGGCTAATGCCAAGCGTGCGGTTGTGCGTGCAACACAATCTGTCGTCTCTGTCGTCGTCCTAGTCATCGTTATCTAGGCTGGCGGCTATTTCCGTCAGCCAGGCTGACGGAGAATCGACATATCTTTATATCTATCTTCCCAGCCCCTGACGGTCCCAAGAATTAAAAGCAAACACAGGGTTCGTCCAATGAAAACTAACGATACACTTGCCATCGGGCTGATGACCTTCGCCATGTTTCTCGGCGCGGGTAACATTATTTTTCCGCCTTTTCTCGGCTTGGAAGCCGGTACCCACTTACTGCCTGCCATGGCAGGATTTCTGATCACAGCCGTCGGCCTACCCGCTTTAACCCTGATAGTTTTCGGACGCTTGAGCGATAGCAAACAACTAACCAACCCATTACCCAACTGGCTGGCTACCTTGATTTGGGTCGCCCTATTAACAGCTGTTGGTCCAGCATTCAGCATGCCGCGCGCCGTCACCGTTGCTTATGAGATGGGTATTAATCCTTTTGTCGATAGCGACCAGCTACCACTTTTTTCTCTTATCTTTTGTAGCTTAACTCTGCTTCTGGCTTTTCATCCGGGGAAACTGGTTGATTACATAGGAAAAGTAATGACGCCCTTGCTAATCATCATGCTTTGCACGCTGGCTGTTACCGCTATTATCAATCCCTTATCTGCGCCACTTGCACCTCAAGGTGAGTATATCAACTTCGCCTTCACACAAGGCTTGGTACAAGGCTATATGACTATGGATGCCATTGCGGCAGTCGGCTTTGGCTGGGTGATCATCAAAGCGATTAACAGCAAGGGAGTAACCGACAAAAAAGCGGTAGGTAAAGCGACATTCAAAGTGGCTCTGATTTATATTGTTCTGATGGGCGCGTGCTATTTGGCTATGGGTTATGTTGGTGCAACATCCAGTCCGATTGCCCACGCGGCAACCAATGGCGGTGAACTACTGAGCCTGTATGTCGCCCACCATTTTGGTGATTACGGGCAACTGCTATTGGCAGCAATTATTATCATGGCCTGCCTGACAACCACAGTCGGCTTAACAAACGCTTGCACCGAGTATTACCAACAAACCTTCGGCGTACCTTTCCGTCGTACAGCCTCGATTGTTGTTGTGCTAACCGGCTTTATCGCCAATGTGGGCCTCGACCAAATTTTAGCCCTGAGCCTTCCTGCTATCTTGGTACTCTGCCCAGTCGCTATCGCCTTGATCCTCTGTGCATTGTTCTACCCAGGGCAGCAAAAGTACCGCAACACCTACATTGCCGCCATCACAATTGCTTTATTCTTCGGTTCAATAGATGCTGCTAGTATCCTTGATATCGTACCAACGGCACTCGATGAGAGTTTTAAGCAGTGGCTGCCGCTATACTCTGCGAACGCCAGTTGGCTGTTGCCTTGTGCACTAGTACTTGCACTAAGAAAAGTAACAGCAAGCCTCCACCCTAAACTCAATCCTCAGCGCAATTTGCCACAGCAATAAGCGACAAATATTAGCCAATAAAAAGGGGACAGCACTGTCCCCTTTTATATACTCAATCAAGCTAATTATTAAAAGAATTATAAATATAAGTTGCCATTAACCTGATCCAAGCCTTTATGCACCACTGTATAAGAGGCTAGTCTTTACGTAAGTTACTGCTTTCAAACTTCTTAGTATAGTTACCTGCTTTGGCTTTAGTTCGAATCACTTTACGGAAAGATGATCGAACTTTTTTAAGGTTTTGAAGTTTTGCTCGAACAGCTGTAAATGTTTCTAGCTCTTTCTTTTCATCATCAGTCAGTAATTGGCTATTATGATTCGAGATCAGCCTAAACAAATGAAACTTTGTGACTTTTTTTGCGAACAACCAACTCGGTGATAACCGGTGACGACGTAATGTAATTCTCTCAAAGTCAACCATAGACACTTTATCATCATCGATGAGCAGATCACGCTCAGGTATTGCATGGCGAGCGACCCCAGCTTCCAGCATGTTATCCACTAACACCCTAAGCTCTTTAAGGCTATGATTAGAAAGCTGTTCTTTATTATCACCAGCAACACGTGACATCACTACAGTGCTATTGCGATGACTGATTATTTGCGGAAAACCATCGATGCCTTTTAGCCTTTGCAGAGCCTTCTTTTCCCGCTTGAAGCGTTTTTTATATCCAGGTCTTTTTTTAAAGGTCTTAATGACTTCCTTTTCGCCTATAGAAACATGCATCTTGCTTGTTTCGTAAACTGATATAGACATATTCTTTCGATTTATTTGATTAAGCAAAACAATTAACCAAAGACATTATCGATAGATCTTTGTAATATCAGTACGCTCATTGTAAATAAATGTATCTTTTATCGAGCATATGCTTACAGTTACATTACTCCATACAGCACCACAACATAAAAAAAACAATATTCATTTAGATAGAACAACCCAAAGCAAATATACGCATACAAACCTTATACTTTGTATACATATATTCGCATTGACGTTTAACTTTATGGGCATAGCGACCTTACCTTTCCCTCTGCTGTCGCCGGATCGTTACCCAGATAATCGAACCGAACAACACCAGCAGCAAAAAAGGCCCACCCCACAATAAGTAGGTTTGAGGGTTCAAGCGAGGCTTATACAACACAAAATCACCAAAGCGCGACGTCATGTATTCAATGATAGCTTGATCACTCTGACCGGCATTGACCATTTGGTAAACCTTGAGGCGAAGGTCTTTTGCTACCGGAGAGTTTGATTCAATCAAGTTCTGGTTCTGGCATTGTGGACAGCGTAACTGGCGTGATAAGTGAATCGCGCGGCGTTGCTCAGCTAAAGAGCGAAATTGAAACGTCTCGACCGACTCGACAAGTTCTGCATCGGCTGCAACAAATATCTGCTCGTTTTGCGCCATCGCCGGCACACCGGCAGCAAACACATACATTACGATAGCCACTATAAGTTGTTTATATCTACCGAACACCCCCTTACCCATTTGCTTGCTCTTCCTGTTGCAACGTCTTAATCACCGGTACAAATTCTCGCTGCCATACCTTTTCATCCAAGGCCCCTAAATAGCGATAGCGGATGGTGCCAGTACTATCGATTAAATAACTCTCCGGCGTCCCGTATACACCGAGATCCAAGGCAAACGCCCCCTTGGGATCATACAGCACGGCTTGGTAAGGGTTACCACTTTGGTTCAGCTCCCGCATTGCCGCTTGGCGATTGTCACGGTAATTGAGCCCGACGATAGAAACCTCATGTTGCTGAGCCAGTTGCAACAAGAAGGCATGTTCGCTTTTGCACACAGCGCACCAGGAGGCCCAGACATTAAGCAGCTGCCACTTACCCGTTAATAGGCTTTCATCCGCAGTGCCCGATGTATCTAACCGCTGCAGGCTAAATGCTGGCAGCGGTTTGTTCTCAAGCTTTGGAGCATGACCGTCTTGGGTGAACACCATCGACAAACTGATGATTGCCAGAATCACAACAACGACACCTAACGGAAGATAACGGCTATTTTTTCTCATCTCTTTAGACTTTCTCTCTAACCATTATTTCCAAAGTACAATAGTTTCTATCTTCTTGGGTTGCTGCAGCTTGTGCGACACCCGTTTGCTCGCCAAGCTAACCACAGCCATTGCCCCACCAATCATCATCAAGATACTTCCCAGCCATAACCAGCGGACATAGGGCTTATACTGGATCCTCACGGCATAATCTGTACGGTTCAGTTTTTCCCCTAAGGTGATATAGATATCACCATGCCAGAACCATGCAATCCCCGGCTCACTCATATTCATGGTACGAACCGTGTAATGGCGACGTTCTGGGCGTATAGTGGCAATCAAAGCATCATCTTTAGTTACCGTGATTTGTGCTTGTTCAGCGGTATAATTCGGGCCGATCAACAAATCAGTCTGCTGATAGGTAAAGTGATATTCACCAAGGGAAACTGCATCTCCCGGCCCCATCTTGCTGCTGATCTCTTCATCATAAAAGCTCACCAAGGTCGCCCCGATGATGGTTGCGGAAACACCAATGTGGGCAATCACCATGGCCGCTTGCTTCCATACAATGCCACTCATCCCTTTCGCCCTGCGGGCAAGGATACGCATGTACATTGCTTGCAAGGCACAAAGCGCTATCCAGATAGCCGTGATAAAGGCCAGGCAAACGGTAATGTTTACCCCACGCTCGAACATTACAGACAGCGCCACACCCAACACAATAGAAACCGACATTGGAGCCAGAGAGCGGGTTATTACATCTTCCAAGCCAACCTTGTGCCAGCGGATCACCACACCCAGCCCCATAAATAGGAACAGGACAAAGCTCATCGGTACAAACATGGCATTGAAATACGGCGCACCAACCGAGATGTTGCCCAAGCCCAGCGCTTGGAACACCAATGGGTAGAAGGTGCCGAGCAGTACCGTTAGCATGGATACCACAAACAAGCTGTTCCCCACCATGAACATGGCTTCTTTCGATAGGAAGCCAAACTTAGCGGCAACAAAGTAACGGCCTGAGCGGACAGCAAACAGTGACAAGGCAACAATAAGGATCAAGGCCAACATCGCCAGCAGCGTCACACCCCGTGTTGGATCAACGGCAAAGGCGTGTACAGAGGTCAGTACACCGGAGCGGACGATAAATGTGCCCAGCAAACTCAAGGAAAAAGTGAAGATAGCCAGCAACAAGCTCCAGCCCGATAACGCCTTACGGTATTCGGTGATCATCAAAGAGTGGATCAGCGCGGTTCCTGTCAGCCAAGGCATGAGCGAAGCATTTTCCACTGGGTCCCAGAACCACCAGCCCCCCCAACCAAGTTCGTAGTAGGCCCACCACGACCCCAATGCAATACCACCTGTTAGGAAAACCCAAGCGGCCAACGTCCAGGGGCGGCTCCATTTCGCCCATTCCCCTTTGCCGTGTTCGCCAGTCAAGGCAGCGATGGCAAATGCAAAACTAACAGCGAAACCAACATAGCCCAAGTACAGCATGGGTGGATGGAAAATCAGCCCGACATCCTGCAGCATCGGGTTCAAGTCTCGACCTTCCAGCGGGGTTGGGAACAAGCGTTCAAACGGGTTCGAGGTCAGCAACACAAACAAGCTGAACAACAAAACTAATCCTGACAGGGTAATAAGTACCCTTGCGATAAACGCCTCATCGATTTTTTGGCACACCCGAGCTACAAGTGCAGTCCACAGGGTTAAGGAGAACAACCAAAATAAAAAGGAGCCTTCATGCCCGCCCCATACCGCAGCGAGCTTGAAGAAAATGGGTAATTGGGTATTGGAATGATGGGCAACATAGGCAACCGAAAAATCATCCAGCGCGAAACACACCCCGAGCAAAATAATCGAGATACCGATAAAACTAAAGGCGCCATAACTTAATGGCCAAGCATAGCGAGTAAGGTATGAATCCTTTTTGACCAATCCGACAACCGGAACAGTAGCACCGAGCAAGGCGAATACCATACCGAGGATTAACGAAAAATGTCCGACTTCAGGGAGCATCTATATTCCTTGTTACTAAATCGCCACAGCGCAAACTGTGGCGATTCCATCTTTGTTACATCGACCTACAAGGTCGTCATTTGCCCAGCATACAGCACAAACGTACGCAACATTAGTACACCGATCAAACTTAGGGTCGTCACCAGCATAATAAAGGCTTTGTTGTGTTTAACACCTGAAGGACTCACGGCATTGAGGCCCAATGGCACCAACATCCCCATGCCAATCACCCCATACCAGAACCAACTGGCCCAGAAACCACCGCCGACTGCCGCAACGGCTGCGACTTGGCTTTGGCCTCCACCGAAGTACAAACCGGTGAAGAAAGCGAAAATCACAAACAACTCGAACATCACTACCGGACGTTCGAACTTGTGCACCCAGCTGACACTGGCACTTTTCGCCGATTCTTTGAAGAACACCACACCGAACAGCAAGCAGGCTGCTGCACCTGACGACAAACTGGAGAACAGGAACAGGATCGGCAATACCGGGTTATTCAACATCGGGTAGGTTTGCAACGCCGACAGTAGGAAACCGGTATAGGCAGCCAGTACCAAAGCCAGGAAGCCAAGGAACAATTCGATACTGTTTTCGAAGCGGTCCAATACCTTCAACACCTTGCCGACAATTGGTAGTTTTCCACCCAGCAAATCCAGCAGTTCGTTCTTGTAGATAATGGCAATCCAAGCAAACAGAACCACCATATACACCTGGAACAACACGACACCCATCGACATCACCGAAGTCGGGTTGTAGAAGATCATGATTTTCCAGAATGACCATGGTTTGGTCAGGTGGAAGACCAGAATCAACAGCCCCACGATGATCCCGAACGGCGCCAGAATCGCCGTCGCTTTGATAATACCGTTGCTGGCAGGGTAGCCTTCGATCACCTTACGCTTGAGATAGATAGCGATCATTACCGCACCGGCTGACATCCCAGCGAGGAACAAATAGACCGCAATGATCCAGTCCCAGACCAGTGAGTCAAAATAAAAGGCATCTGCAAATGTCGTACTCATCCTTTTATCTCCCCTTTTCCATGTGGCACCTTGTACATCTTAGGTGCGGTGCCGAGCTCGACTTTTTGGCGGTAAACCGGCTTTTGGGTGATCAACTGGCTGATTTCACTATTTGGATCGTTCAAATCACCAAATGTAAGTGCCTTGGTTGGACATGACTCAACACAAGCAGGTTGTTTGCCTTCCTTGAGGTTGGTTTCGCGGCAGAAATCACACTTGTCCGCAGATTTAGTTTCAGGATGGAAAAAACGCACCTGGTAAGGACAAGCAGCCAGGCAGTATCCACAGCCCACACACTTGAAGTTGTCGACGGCAACAATACCGGTTTCATCATCCTTGAATGCTGCACCTGTCGGACAGACATGGACACATGGAGCGTTATCACAATGCTGACAAGAGATACGGGTAAATTGATAGTCAACATCTGGGTACTCACCCTGTGGTTCACTGCGGACGATTTCCAGCCGTGATACCCCTTCAGGCACATTATTGACTTCGCGGCAGGCATCGGTACAGGCGGTACAGCCGATACACAGTGTTTCGTCATGGACCATGCCATAGCGCTTCACACCATCTTCCATGGTCGCTGCCAATGTCTTGCGACCACCGACGAGGTTAGAGGCTGCCACCCCTGTAGTGAAGATAACTGCCCCGGCACCGGCCAGGAAGTTACGTCTTGAACACGTCATAAACTCTCCCCTACTTTTTTGCTTTTGTCTGATCTGAATGGCAGTCGACGCAAAGCTTGATTCTTGGCTTTCTCTCGATACCTTTCATCGGATCAGATGTTGGGTGGATGTTATGGCAAGAAGCACATGAGAGATCCAAAGCGTGGACATCGTGGGTCCAGTTCGCTTCACGTAAATTCTCAGGCTCATGACAGTTCACACAAGTTTCGTTCTGCTGCGTTATCCAGGCAACATCAGCCGCAGGCTTTTCAGTGCCGGCAACAGACTGGGCTGGAGCAAACTTGGTCACCTCTTTTGCGCCATTGCGATGGTCTTTGCCTACATTACTGTGGCAATCCACGCAGGTCACATCGCGGTTAGTATGCGGATTAATGGCGGCACTATGTGCGCCCTTGAGAACGTCTTTTTCATCCTTGTGGCACTGGGTACAGGCGTAATCCCGGTCACGGATGAATTCAACGACATGTCTGCCGGACTCCGAAGTGGTTACAGAAGGATTGGCTGCTGTGGCTTCTGTGCTTTGGGAGTCTGCGGCAACATTGATTGAGAAACCCCAAATACACATAGCGACAAACAATGTCAGCATGCTATTCAGGGCTACTTTATGATTGCCCATTTTTCACCTTTTCATCTTCCACAATTACTTTTTTATTAAAATCAAAAAGTAACCGGTGCTGATAATACAAATCAGGCACAAAAGTGCCCCTTGATTTCTGCAATTAATAATCCATTGCACTTGGAATCAATTCTTATTTGCATCATTTTTAAGCCACAACGCTCAACAAGCTTATTAAACTATATTTCAAGATGTGAAAATATGCGACAAATAACAAATAACGTATAAGTAGTATTGAACATGAACTTTTACTGATTTAGATCAATCCCAAAACACACCCTAACGTGTTGTTTTAAAATGATATTACAACGAACAACCAATACTATTCCAAAGGGGTATGTAAATACCCACAAAGGGGTATATAGGTAAATTATTAATCTACCTCGCGTTATTCACTTTTCACTTTTGATCCAAAACAAAAAAGAAATCGCTTTTATCTCGGTTTTTCTCCTTTCTGATATTCTTATTTAGAACTCTGATTCTGTTTGCATCGAAAAGCCGCATTCACAACGCTTGGCTCTATTTACAACAAGAATTATGGAGTGCACATCGTGAGTAATAAATGGACGAGAAATACTGCCGCTGTTGCAGCATTACTGTCTGCAATATTTCTTTCTGGCAATGCGTTGGCAAGTGAAGAACAACCTGCTGAAAAAGAAAGAATTGAAGCGCGAAATGAAGCTTTTGCAGCGGCCCATGCCGACCAGTACAAAACCTGGGAAGCTACCAAAGAAAGCGAACACATCGAAGATGCCCTAGAAGGTGACCCGAACATGGTTATCCTTTGGGCTGGTTACGGCTTTGCCAAAGACTACAACAAAGCGCGCGGCCACTTCTATGCAGTAACAGATGTTCGTGAAACCCTACGTACCGGTGGTCCGCAAGACGCCAACTCCGGCCCAATGCCGATGGCCTGTTGGAGCTGTAAAAGCCCTGACGTTGCCCGTGTCATTGACGAGCGTGGCGAAGATGGTTATTTCGAAGGCAAGTGGGCTCGCCTCGGCTCAGAAATTAACAATGCTATCGGCTGTGCCGATTGCCACAACACCAACAGCGAAGACTTCAAACAAGGCAAGCCTGCCTTGGCATTGTCACGCCCATACGCAGCCCGCGCAATGGAAGCGATTGGCAAGAAGTTTGAAGACGGTTCGCGCCTAGACCAGCAAGCTCAGGTCTGTGGCCAGTGCCACGTTGAATACTACTTCCAGAAACAGAACAAGAATGCGGTGAAGTTCCCATGGGACATGGGCACCGGTGTTGATGAAATGGAAGTGTACTTCGACAATATCGGCTTCAGTGACTGGACCCACGGTCTATCCAAGGCACCGATGATTAAAGCGCAGCACCCAGAGTACGAAACATGGCGCGACGGTATCCACGGCAAGAACAACGTGACCTGTATTGACTGCCACATGCCGAAAGTACAGAACGAAGACGGTGTTGTATTTACTGATCACAAAATCGGTAACCCATTCGATCGCTTCGAAGACACTTGTGCTAACTGCCACACCCAAGATAAAGAAACACTACAGGGCATTGTTTCTACCCGTAAAGCTCAGGTGCTGGAGATGAAACTTCGTGCCGAGAAGCAAATTGTTGCTGCTCACTTCGAAGCGAAAGCCGCTTGGGATGCTGGCGCGACTGAAGAAGAGATGAAGCCAATCCTGACCGATATCCGCCACGCACAATGGCGTTGGGACTACGCGATTGCTTCTCACGGTGTTCACATGCACGCCCCAGAAGTTGCCCTACGTGTTCTAGGTACCGCGCTTGATAAAGCGGCTGATGCCCGTGCTAAAGTGGTTCGCCTACTAGCGACCAAAGGCATTACCGATCCAGTTGAAATTCCTGACATCTCAACCAAGCTGAAAGCCCAACAGGTTCTTGGCATGGATATGGATGCAATGAACCAGGAAAAAGAAGACTTCCTGAATACGGTTGTACCTAAGTGGGATGAAGAAGCCAAGATTCGTGAAGCGAGTTACGACGAGAAATAACTAACCTGCGTTAGTTATCCCAATGAACAACGCCCCGATAAATATCGGGGCGTTTTTTACTTATCTGCTAATAGTTCAAACCGCTCTATCAGGAAATCCAAGAACAGGCGGATCCGCTTAGGCTGATATTGCCTGCTCATATAAATGACATTCAAATCTGCACCAGCAGAGGATGTGGAGGCATTGAAATTCTTCATGTAGCCATTGAGCAGCGTAACGAGACGGCGCTGGTTAATATCTTCCTGCACATCCAAAATAGATTTCAGGGCAATACCAGCCCCCTCCAGTGCCCACTGGCGGATAACCTCACCGTCATCCGAACACCGCTTTGGCAGCACAGTAATGACATTGTGCTTGCCGTTGTCCTGGAAGTGCCACGTCTTGAGTTCTTCGTTACTGCGTACCATGGCCAAACAATCGTGATTAGCGAGATCTTGCGGAGTAAGCGGCGTGCCCTTTTTTGCTAGGTATTCAGGTGAAGCACACAATACGCGGCGACTGGCAGCCAATTTCCGCGAAATAAGGTTACTATCGGCAAGCTCGCCATAACGGATCACAATATCCAACCCGGATTCAGCAAGGTTAGACAGGTTATCGTTCAAATAAAGATATGGAGTGACATCGGGGTATTGCTCAGCAAACGCTGACACAATAGGTGAAATATACTGTTTACCAATGTCACGTGGTGCGGAAATTTTCAATGTGCCCCTAACTTCCTTCAAGCCTGTTTGAAGCAGGTTTTCTGTTTCCCTCACGCTATCGAGGATCTCCAAACATGCCTGGTGGTACAGTGCACCGGAATCTGTCAGGGAAAGATGGCGTGTGCTGCGATTCAACAACTTGACGCCATAGCGCTCCTCAAGGGTTTGCAACCTTGCCGTCACTGTTGCCGGTGACAAACCCAGCTCCCTTCCTGCTGCTGCAAGCCCTTGGTTTTTGACGATACTGGCAAACAGCATCATGTCGGAAAATTTATCCACGTTCCTTTCCTAACCCTTGCTCATACAATTATTCACCTCAGCCGAATAATGAATTCGAAACTTAGCCAATTATCAAATTATACCAAATCAATATACTGGCTCCATCAAAACAATATTGGGACAGCCACTATGAAAACAGACAAAACCGTATATGTGATTGTCGGCGGAGCAACCGACTATGAATAAAGAAAAAATGCCGCTACAGGTATGGATTTTGACGCTTGCAGCATTCGCTATCGGAACTGCTGAATTTGTTATTGCCGGTATCCTGCCTCATGTCGCCAACTCGTTATCAATCAGCGAAGGGCAAGCCGGTTACCTGATCAGTGCCTATGCCCTGGCGATTGTGTTCGGTGGGCCGCTGCTGACTATTTACTTAGCGCGGTTTAGCAAAAAGACAGTACTGGCCGGATTGATGGTGTTGTTTATTGCCGGTAACCTGCTGTCTGCTTTCGCACCCAACTATCTGGTACTGATGGTAAGCCGCGTGATCACCGGTTTGGTCCAAGGTCCCTTCTATGGTATCGGTGCCGTTGTCGCGACTAACTTGGTTTCAGAGAAAATGGCAGGCAGGGCTGTTGGCCAGATGTTCGCGGGCCTTACCCTCGCCAACGTACTCGGTGTACCCGGCGGTACCTGGATTGGCCTGCAATTTGGCTGGCACAGCACTTTCCTGACCGTCTCGGCCTTTGGCCTCGTTGCCCTTCTTTTCATCGCAACCTTCACTCAATCTACTGGCCATGGTGAAGCGAAAGATGTAAAAGCCCAGTTGATGGCATTCAAAAACCCTATGTTACTCATCAGTCTTGCCATCACGGTCTTTGCCTGGTCTGGTTTTATGACGCTTTACGGCTACTTGGCCCCTATCGCGATGCACATCACCGGTTTTGCTGAAAGCTCCGTCACTTGGCTCTTGGTCATCGTTGGTATTGGCCTGATTATCGGCAATACCCTTGGCGGCCGCTCTTCGGATAAAAACTTACAGAAAGCCTCCATGTTCTGGGCACTGGCAATGATTGCCTCGCTAATCTTGGTTGGTCTGGCTATCGAGAGCAAAGTGATGTTCATCGCCGCCGCTTTTGTTTTCGGTATCGCTTCTTTTGCCAACGTACCTGCGATGCAATTACGGGTGATGAATCATGGCGGCGAAGGCCAAGAACTTGCTGCCACAGCAAATATCTCGGCATTCAACCTAGCCAATGCCTTTGGTGGTTTCCTTGGGGGTATAGTGCTTGATAGCCAGATGGGCGCTACGATGATTCCCTACGCAGCTATCGTTATTCCACTCATCGGCCTGCTATTTATTGCCAAAGCTAATTCAAAAGAGGTTAACCTAGTTTCACTAAAATCAAGCACTGAAAGCTAATTTGAACCGCACAACAGCTTCAAATTAGGTCTTATTAACCCAGCAATTGCCACTGTTTGCCCCGATGTTTCGGGGCAATGTCTTAGGTTCCAGAATCTACTGCAAGTCATTGGCTAGCGATAACCTCAAATGCAGGGCCATGCAGGGTATCGAACGAAACCTTTATCACCTTGTCTTTGCTGTAAGGGATGGTCACTATACTGTCTGTATCATTGAGGCTATCAACCGCAATACCATCAACTAATGAGTCGATATCATTGGCATTGTGTAAGGGGATGACCAAAGAGATAAAGGTGGATGTTTCCCCTGCCTTTAGTGGCTTGTAGGCACTGAACCACTCCCTATTTTCAGGATCATAAGTATTGTTCGTCAACGTGATTTCACTCGTCTCGGGTGTGGAAGCAAAAACAACTAATGTATCACTGCCTTCCTTTTCACCCAGAGGAAGGGCATGCGGCAACATTCTCTGCTGGCCGCGTAACAAGACCCAATTCTCCCCGACAGTGGCTTTGAACTGTGGCAAAACCTGATAAATCACCCCACCCTGATGATTCCCCCAGTAACTTTCTTTCGTTGAGATTGTATCTGACACCACTGCAATTCCATTATGCAGCAGTACGACCTGCCGCTTGGCTCCAACGCCATTATACTGATATTGCAGATAATCGACGTAGCCATAGGCGGCATCTTCGGCAATCCCCATCGCGTCGAAACTTTCTATGACATATCCATGGGAAGGCTGGTAGCCCATCACCTCGACAAATTGATCATTATCCCCCGGCGCAGAAACTTCTTTGGACGGGTAAGGTGCGCTCGGGTACGGGTAGGCACCGGGATTGATGTAAATTCCGTTATTCTTATTCGCTTCCGACCAGCGTTTTAGCCTAGTTACGGTGTGGGCACCGTTAAAGATATACGTATCAAGGCCGGAGCGGTGGTCAACAGCCGCTTTATGTTGGGTGTAGCTTAAATCCATCAGCAGATAAGGTGCACGGGGATGGTGGCCCGTCGATATCACCAATTTATCCTGCACATCAACAAAATCGGTATCCCCCCGCCCCAATAACAACCCATCATATTCGCAACAGGAAGTGATCCTCTGCGTGGCACGGGAAGTAATATCAATGTCAGCAGGCTTGGCCAGTACCACATCCACCGCATCTACCCCCAATGGCCATAAATCGGCTTCATAGGCTTTACCCGCTATCGCACCATGCTGCTGCAAGTAAAAGGCTTCATATTTTCTGGCGACATAAAGATAGAATGGGTTTTGCCACAGTCGGTAGCCCATCTTGAGATCCCAAGGGAGGCTTCCCCCTGCCGACACACGGATTTGCCCGCTGGCAATGGTCTCCATTGACTTTCCCCATTTAGCCGACTGCCCGCTGCTCATCACCGTACGGGCCATACGATCCATCATTCTCAACAGGTGTTCGGAATTAACAACATCACTTTCCAGGCCATGACGCAGGGCAATATTCAAAATAATATGGAACCCAGTGTTGGCATCATAATTGGGGGAATTATCACCATCGTAGGACATCTGGGTGACATTCTCCCAAAAGGCCTCGAAGGCTTGTTTTACCTTGGGAAAGCGAGGGCTATCTTGATAGAGCAGACTGATTGTTGATGCCACATCCATGGCAAAAATCTCTTTGTTATATCCCGTCGTGTAATAGGCATTGTCGTAGTAGGGAGCAGTCCCTTCAATATATGCAGAAATGAATGCCTGAAGGTTTTGCCTGAAAAGGTTTGCTTGCGGTGTATCAGCATCAAAGGCATCAAGCGCATACAGCCCCCACGCATAGTCCATATAATACCTGATGGGTGTAACCTGCTTTAAATCATTGATTTTATGCTCGCTTTCAACAATAACCTGCTCGGCATACAACCTCGCCTTCTCCCCCTCTACCTGAAAGCGCTGAACAACTTCATCCCGCCACTCAGGAAAAAAAGCCTCTTCAGCTGATAACATGACCAATGTGCGCAAGGCACTCTTTGCATCACCTTGTGTATTAATTTTGGTGATAAGCTCATCAATGAGAAGTGCCCCATTCCCCGCTGCATTTTGCTTTTCCAGGTAAGCAAAATACTCGTCGTATACCGCCTGTAACTCTCTTTCACGGGCCGTAATTTCATTATCGCTCTCATTATGTGGCACATAATCTAACGGAAAGACATAGCTTTCCAACGGCTCCGAACCTTGGCTAGAGTTCGCAAGCAGATCTAGCTCATTACCATCGCCATCCTTGCCGACTTCCTGATCGTCAAGTTTGTGATTCAAGCTGAATACAAAACGATCAAGGGCAAAACCTTTCTCCCGATCTCGTATTTTAAAGCTAAGCGCCTTTCCTACATCCTCTTGGGTAACGACAAAGTGATTATTGATGCCGTACCAGAAGAACTTCCCTTCTGACGGGTTCATCACAGGATGTGACTCGAACTCACTGTCCTGCGGCATACGCGTCCCCAACTTTTTATCCGGCTCTGCACCAAAGTCAGCGGCAGCATAAAAGGAGTCTTCACCGCCGTAAGAGTCTGGCCCGCCACGTTCAAACAGCGAACTGCGGAAATACATTTTGTAAGTACCGGGAGTATTGAATATCAACTTATATTCAACCGTCGAGCGCTGCTCTTTGGTGTTAAACCGCATATCAGCCAATAACGCCCGATCACCCGATGCTGGGAATTCAATCTCTTGCGGAAGGATATTGGTGCCAAATTCAGAAATGAATGTATTAATGTTGATGATGTTAAGCCCATCATTTTCGCCATAGTGACGTGTAATGCCTTGATAGCCTTCGGCCTCAAAGGCGATATAGTCCTCATCAATACCTTGTATGTATGCATCGCCCGCATTGGCTAATGCCTGCGGAACAAATACCAGCCATAAAATATTAAAAAGGACAGGCGCTAGACGATGGAAAGCAGTCATTCTTCACTCAAATTAAGCATGCACAAAAATGCCATTAAATAAAATGCTAACCATCTGTTCAATATGCTTAAATTGCCTGCCCCTCAATAATATTGGTGAAAACCAGTGCTGCCCGACGAAAGATGAATTATAAAAAATATATTTTTCATCTTTCCTACCTTTCTGCGGCAGATCTTTGCAAGATAAATAGATCAAACAGGTTATCCAAATAACCGTGTAACTCAATACACATCCAGATCCTGTGCCATAACATATTTACCTTGGTAATATTGACTGAATTCATTGTCTACCGAAGTCGAACTGGTACCGAAATACAGGACATGGTTAAGTACCATCAACTGCGGTTTAATAATGTCACCAATGGTTGCCAATTGCTTAGTCGATGTATGTGCGGCTTGGTGGTATTTCTGCCAATCCGGTGTTCGCTTGGCGAGTCCTTTCATGCTATACACTTCATGGATCAGAATATCGGCCCCTTTGTAATTCTCGATAACTTTCTCGTCATAGGTGGTATCGCCCGACACGACGATCACCCGATCTGGAGTGGTAAACCGGTAGCCGAGGGCGTATCCATCAGGCCAGTCACCGTGGCGGGCATTGAAGGCCTCAACAGTGACATAATCGTCTTTGTACACCACTCCCGGCTCGCGAATAATCGTGGTATTGACCTTGTAACCATCCGGATTGGCAGGTTGGGCACCGTTCATACGATGGGAAATGTCTTTATCGAAAGCCTTGAGGGTATTGCTAACCAAGAAGTTGGTATTCGGCGGGCCGTATAGATTCAACGGTTCTTTGCGACCCAATACCCACGGCGTCAGGATAATATCTGCGATACCCATTGTATGATCCGAATCCAAATGGGTAAGAAAAGCGGTTTTAATAAATGTCGGGCGTAACGTATTCCCCGGAAAACCATCAAAGCCTTTTTGCCTTGCCGCATCGATTTGACGGGCAACACCAGGACCAAAATCAACCAGGTACACCTCACCATTGACAACAATCGCTACCGACTGGCCGGAATGTTGTGCGTCGTTAAATGGCGTGCCGGTTCCCAACATTACAACCTGAGTCACCTTTGACGGGGATATAGCCTGCGCAGACACCCCCAGACTCAGGCAAAAAGCCACCACCATAAAGCAAAAACGAAAAAGCATAGATTGTCTCATTTGTTTGAACACCTTTTAGTTAACATGTTAAACAAATTATTAACAACTGACATTCAAGATGTCCAATCTGCTGCTTGCACGTAAGAAACAGGTATGACGCTCAATTTGAGACATCTGGTACTTTTGGTATTTGAGTATTGAGAGCAGTATCAAAAAAAGATGGGAGAAATAAGTGCTACTTGAACTATTGTCGAGTCACTTAAAGATAAGAACTTTTGAACGCCGGTTTTCTAATTAAAGGTGAGAGCATTTGATATATAACAACATTAACGACATATAAACTGAATTATTATATCTGCTCAAGATAATGTTTTGAATTAAGCACTTTTTAACTGCCCCGTTATATTTACATAAAGGTACTTACCTAGAGAGCCCAATGATCAGTCCTAACATAGAGCACCTGTATTATTTTACAACTGTTGTCGAGACGGGATCATTTACTGCAGCCGGACGCAAACTAGGCCGCGATCGCAGTTCAATTGGCCAAGCCATTGCCAACCTTGAAGTTGACCTTGGGGTAAAGCTTTTTCATCGAAATGGTCGGAACCTAACCCTGACTGAAGAAGGAGAGAACCTGTATGGCAGGGCAAGAACCCTAGTACAAAACTACCAGTCCTTTTGCCAACTCAGCCAGAATGTCGCCCATCACATTGAGTCATCACTTGTGATCGGAGTGGATTTCCTTACTACCGTCGAAGAAATAGCCCATATTGACCAGGCCCTATCCGACCAATTTCCCGGGCTTAATGTACAATGGCAAAACCACCCGACCAACAACCTAGATTCCCTGCTGGAACAAGGGCAGGTTGATATTGCCATACGCCTCTACCAGAACCGGGATCTACCAGAAGATTTCCATCCCAAACATATCGATAACGTCACAATGAGCAGCGTGATCAATTGTGAAGCTTCGTCTACGCTAGCTACCTCAAAGATGAGTACTGTTAGACTCCATTCTGAATTACGCAAAATATCGCTAGTTAGCTACCCTGACCTCAATATTGTATTGCGAACTGACAGGTTTGAGTTGGTACAACAAACCTTTTCCCCGTCATCAGCATTAGCAATCATTCGCCGGAAACCATCTTGGGGCATTTTCCCCCAAAAACTACTCTCAGAACAAGACAGCACCTACCGGATATTCAACATCGACACTGATGCGCCACTCTATGCAAGAAGAATCGCGATATGGCACCATAATCAGAGTTTTGGTAAAGCAAAACAATGGTTAATTTCAGAACTTGCCACCCTTTTATCTCAGGGATAGTTATCATTCACTCCGGCCACTATAACGGGCTTAGAACTCCATTGAGGGGGAACTTCCCCCGCTAAGCGCCCTGCTGCGATTCATTGAAATCGAACAAAATAAATATAATTGCTTACGAAAACTACCTCTGTTTATCCAAGTGGAGCAATTATGTCTATAAATACAACAATGAAAAACACCGCTTTGGCTATTGCCCTAAGTGCGGGTTTATCTGCTTGCTCAATTAATTCACAGTCTCCTACCCTGTTTGCCAAGGCCAGTGACTCTCCTATTACCGTATATTCTGCGGCAGATATCATCACCATGTCCGATGCTATCAAACAGGCCAATGCGGTCGCAGTCCAGGACGGAAAAATACTCGCAGTCGGTGAAGAACAAGAGATCGTAGGCAAATACCAAAACACTGACGGCTTTAGCCACAACACTGACTATGCTGGCATGATCCTGACCCCAGGGTTAGTCGAGCCCCATGCACACATTTGGCTATTTGCCTTTGTGGCCAATACCCACCTGATAACACCTGCCGATTGGAGCTTACCCTGGGGAGATGTAAAAGGCGTTGTTGGCCAAGAGGCTTATCTCGAACGTCTCAAAGCACTTGATGCCTTCCTGCCTGAAGGGGAGCCGCTTATCACCTGGGGTTGGCACCGCTACTTCCATGGTGAAATGAATCGTGCCCTGCTGGATGAGATAAGCAGTGATCGACCTATTATCGTATGGCAGCGCTCTGTGCATGAGCTGTTCTTCAACACTGCTGCCTTCGAGATGTTGGGGGTCACGGCTGAGCAGTGGGAGGGGGATGCCAACCACTTCAAATATATGGACTACGAGCAAGGCCATGCCTACGAAACAGGTTTGTACGCTGCCGCCCCACTGTTATTTTCTTTGATTGCCACTCCCGAAAAGTTTGCCGAAGGAATGAACAGAGCGAATCAATACCTTCAGGCAGGCGGCATCACCACAGTGGTCGATCCAGGCATGATGCTGCCAGATGACATGACCAAAGCCATGATTGATATTATGGAGCAACAGCCGATGTTGGATTACTTCATGATCCCGGCAGGCAATACGGTTTATGACAAAATGGGCGGCGATGCAAAAGCGGCATTCGAAGCCGTTGAACAACGGGTAAGCGATCCCTCCCTAAACAGCGAGTATGTCCGCTGGCTACCCAATCAAATCAAGTTATTTGCCGACGGGGCAGCCTATGCACAGCTAATGATGATGAAAGACGGCTATACCGACGGCCACGAGGGAGCGTGGATCCAATACCCGGACGATTTGGAAAACAGTATGCGTCCATACTGGAACAACGACTACACCATTACGGTCCACGCCAACGGTGACTACGGCCTCGAAGTCGCCGTAGACATTATGGAAAAGCTAAACAATGAAACCCCGCGAGAAGATCACCGCACCAGCTTCCATCACCTCGCGTATACCGATCCTGCAGATATTAAGCGTGCAACACAAATGGGAGCCAACTTTTCGGTGAACCCCTTCTACCTGCACGTTTTAGGGGATCAGTATAGCCTTTATGGCGTTGGCCCTGAGCGTGCACAATACACCTCCAGAGGGCGCTCTTTCCTTGATGCAGGAGCTAAACTCTCTTTCCACTCTGACGCCCCGATGGCACCAGGCCGCCCTTTAGCACTGGCTTGGACGGCAGTAAACCGAACTGGGCTGAGTGGCAAAACACTCGGTGAGTCAGAGAAATTAACAATGGAAGAGTCGATGCGCGCGATCACCATCGATGCTGCCTATGCTGCACGCCTTGAAGGCAAAGTCGGCAGTATCGATATTGGCAAAAATGCCAACTTTGCTGTGCTGGCCGAGCACCCTTATCAGGTAGAGAAAGAAAATCCGGCAGCGATCAAAGACATTGAGGTCGTCGCTACTGTGTTTAACGGCGTGCCCATCGATGTCAACAAGCCTTCAGCAGGGCTCACGATGTCCCCTAGCAACCTCAACAAGATGATGCTGCTTTCACGTTACGACGGCGTCCATGGCGGGGGGGATAGTTGCGAAGCATCGAAAATCTATCAAGACGTTCTTAGCCAAATGTAACCACTTGCTTTGCGATAGGAAAACCAACAGTTCACCTGTTGGTTTTCCCACAAACCGGATGAAAAAATGCAATTGAACAAATATAAATGGGCGCTTCGACTACAACTGCTGCACTTATTCTTGTGTATCGTCTGGAATGCGATAGGTGTTTATCAAATCAACAATGGCATTCAGCCAATCGGTCCGACGGCCTCTCTCACAGCAATCCTAATATTAAATGTGCTAGTCGTTACCTTAGTTGCGCTAATAAAACGACACTTCGAGAAAAGCTACATAGCACTCTCAACTCTCCCTGCCCTCGCTGCCGTCATGACAATTGCCGGAGCCTTTACTCAGGCGCCAACTATGTGGCCAGCAGAAGTCTGGCGTTGGTCAGGGGTAATGGTTAATCTCATTGGTGTACTAGGCTTTATTATTGCGTTAGCCACTTGGTTTAAGCCTACAGAAAACTCTTGGCCCGATTGATGGCATTGATCACTTCGACCCTGTCCAAATCAGTCCGTTCGGTATCCAGCACTCGCTGCCAGGTATCAATGGCTTTTTGGTAACGGGCACTCAGGAAGTAATCTGACGCAAGCAGCATCAAGGCTGAAATATTGTCTTGGTCCAATTCCAACGCTCGGTCCAGCCAGGCTTTGCTTTGCGTAGTGAAGTGCTGCTTTTCTTGGTAGTAACTGGCTGTAGCCATCGCCGAGTAAATATTGGATTGGGGCTCAGGGGCTAGCCTCTGCGCATAGAGAAATGCAGTACCTGCATTTTCAAACTCGCTGCTGTACATGTATGCATTGCCAAGCGCATACCACAACTCGCCGTTTTGGGTATCTTCACGAAGTTTATCTTGGATCTCTTCAATACGCTTTTGGTTCAGCTCAGAAGCGCTCATCAACATATCTTCTGGTAGTGGTTGCGGGGCTTCTGGTCGCTTAACGGTATTCTTCGGCTCATGTCCCAAGAAGGCGTAGCTGGTGACGGAAACGACGGCGAGCACACCAACAAGCATCAACGAGAAAGGTGTTACCTTGCGATTGTGGCGGTAGGAGTGAACAATAATCAGTGCGGAAGCCATCACTAACAACAGCAGGAAAAACAATCCTTGGTAATTCAGCATTCCAGAAATCCATATTACGTAGTTGAAATACCAGTTTACCAGAGCCTGTTATTAGTGCCTGAAATTAATGCAGGATATTTAGCCTAGATCAAACCAAAAAAGGCAACGCCAATGCGCTGCCTTTGCTATCTCATTAAGCGATATAAAAGAGAGTATCTCTTTGAGCTTACAGCTCAAAATCACCAAATGCGTCGTTTTCTACCTGACGCGCGAGAAAAGCAACCAAATCATCGTGACCGCCAATGTACTGACCATCCAAGATGATTTGTGGAACAGTGCGTACAACATTACCTGTTTGCTGCTCGATAAAATCAACCATTGTGGTTTTAGGAAGATCTGTTCCCAGTACCAAAGTGGTGTACTCGGTGCCGCGCTCGTCCAAAATCGCTTTGGCTCTTACGCAAAACGGGCAGTTCGGCTGGGTGATCACTAGGTTTTGGTAGCTAGCAAGCTGCTCCATCGTCATATCAGACATGATTACTTTCTCATTCAGGTGTTTTATTTAATGAGTAAGATATCGAATTGCTACTACCGCTGACAAGCCCAGATCCAAGCTAAAGCCACGATAGCCAATCATCCGCTGGCAATTTGCACAGGGATGCGCCGCCGACCAAAGGCTTTTTCAATCGGTTTAAACCGGCCAGCTAGTTGGTAGCCGCAATAATGACACTGCCCCTTACTGGTCAAGTGGCAATCGCCCAACTGATACCAATTGCGTGAAAGGACGTTTTTACCACACCCCGAACAATAGGTACTGTCACCTTCCTCATCAAAGATATTACCGACATAGGCGTAATGCAGGCCATTGGCAATAGCAATATCCCGTGCCCTTTTCACCGTCTCTGGCGGAGTGCGCTCTTTGTCGAGCATTTTGAAATCAGGGTGGAAGGCACTGAAATGAATGGGAACATCCGGCCCTAAGTTATCATATACCCAACGGGTGAGTGCCTCTATTTCTTGCGGGCTGTCATTTTCATCAGGGATCAATAAGGTAGTAATTTCAAACCACACATTGGTTTCATGTTTTAGGTACAGCAAGGTGTCGAGCACCGGCGCGAGATGACCACTGCAAATTTTGTGGTAGAAGCGTTCAGTAAATGCCTTGAGATCGATATTGGCTGCATCCATGTGGCGATAAAACTCAATCCTCGGTTTATCACTGATATACCCTGCACTGACTGCCACACTGTTAATCCCCAGCTCACGGCAGGCTTGCGCAGCATCGACTGCATATTCCATAAAGATCACCGGATCGTTATAGGTAAAGGCAATGCTATCGCACCCATAACGCTTGGCAGCCTGCGCCAGTTGCTCTGGCATCGCTGATGAGCCGAGAGTATCTATCTGGCGGGACTTACTGATATTCCAGTTCTGGCAAAATTTACACCCTAGATTGCAACCTGCGGTGCCGAAAGAGAGTACCGAGCTGCCAGGGTAAAAATGATTGAGTGGTTTTTTTTCTATAGGATCAATGCAGAAGCCACTGGAGCGTCCATAACTGGTTAAAACAATTTCTCCCTCGTGGGCCTGCCTAACAAAACATGCTCCTCGCTTGCCATCCCGAAGCCGACATTGGCGCGGACAGAGATCACACACAACCCGGCCATCATCGAGTCGATGCCAATATTTTGTGGGATAAAATTCAGGAGGTTGGCGCATGATAGTCCCTTAATGGTTATCTTTTTGAACTGAACATATTGATGTTGCTCTGATTTCTGCCATCTGGAGATCAATAAGGTATTTTTGTTCCTATACTTAAGATTAGTCCAGATTTTAAGACTCTATCGGTAGGTATCTTATGAATACGCGTCCACCAGCTGTCGCTGGCCGGTTCTATTCTCACTCAGCCCAATACCTAAAAAGCCAAATGGATGAATGGCTTAAGCCCACACAGCACCATACGCCAATTCGCGCTTTGATTGTCCCTCATGCAGGGTATGTCTTTTCAGGCAGTGTCGCCGCTGATGCTTACCGTTATCTACTTCCTGAGGCCGATCGCATCCGCCGGGTGATACTTATC
>NZ_JACSOF010000064.1:0-34463 GCF_014349205.1 Photobacterium sp. BZF1 | reverse complement strand
AGCACCCCAGCACCCCATCAATAGGTTTTGCTTATTGAATGTATAAACCAATACGAATGGAGCCAGGCCAACCGAGCCCGTAATATTGAGGAAAACCAAGGGGGAAGAGATTATGTCGACACAAAATATGATTGGCCTAGATAGCATTAAGTCTGAAGAGCTAGCGGTTGAACTAAATAAATTGCTGGCAAACTACCAGGTGCTGTACATGAACACACGTGGTTACCACTGGAACATCAAAGGCAAAGAGTTCTTTGAGTTGCATGTGAAATTTGAAGAAATTTATACCGATCTGCAGGTCAAAATTGATGAGCTAGCCGAGCGTGTATTGACGCTAGGTGCAACCCCTTCACACAGCTTTAGCGAATACCTTGAAGTGAGTGAAATCAAAGAGCACCTAAACGCCCATAGCGGTGATGAGTGTGTCGGCGGCTTGCAACAGGGTTTCCAAACCGTGCTAGGTATGCAGCGCAGCATTTTGTCTCTTGCCGGTGACGCTGATGATGAGGGTACTGCGGCTATCATGGGTGATTACATCCGTGAGCAAGAAAAGTTGATGTGGATGCTTACCGCTTATAATCACTAAGCACTGCAACACCAACGGGAATTAGACACGAAAAAAAGAGGTCGCAGGATGCGACCTCTTTTTTTATTTTTAGCCTCTAGCCTCTAGCCTCTAGCCTCTAGCTGAGATCTTAACTTGCCTGCGGCTTTAGCTCACCGCTGTAACGGCCCGGTTTGTGGTTCATTGCCAGTACCAGGTTCAGCATGAAGGCGCCGATGACCGAAAACAGCAAGACCATCGGGCTAACTAGGAAGAAAGATGCCACTAGGATGGTGATATCAATACCCATCTGCAGTTTGCCCGCCGACCAGCCCATTTTCTCCTGTAGGAATAGCACCAATACGTTGAAACCACCGAGGCTAGTTTTGTGGCGGAACAGGATCAGCATACCCAACCCCATCAGCAGGCCACCGATCAGGGCGCAGTAAAGTGGCTCAAGGCGACTGATTTCCAGCACATGGTGGAGGTTGTCGGTGATGATAGAGACCAGGCCGCCGGAAATCACACTGGTGATCGCAAAACTCTTGCCCATACGGAACCAGGCCATCAGGTAGAACGGGCAGTTCATCATAAAGTACAGCTGGCCAAAAGACAGATCGACAAACTGGCTGACAAGCAGGGCCAGGCCGGTAGTACCACCGGTGAGAAGATCAGCTTGCTGGAGAAAGAAAACCCCTTGGGCAACGATGAAAGTACCGGTAAGAATAGCAATGATATTTTCTTTCAGTGAATGATGATAACCGCTCAAGACAACACTCCTTATGTATAGAGGCGCCATGATATAGGGCATTGGTGACAAGCGTGATAGTCGGCGTGAAATCTGTCCATTGGTCGGTGTACAAATTATATTACGCTGTCGTAAAAAATTAATTTCAATCATTACTTGTAATGTGGGTATTTTAGTTTTGGTTGCCCATGACGAGGGAGTGAACAACTTGAAAACAATTCATACCAAAAATGAAATAAATACCAATAAAAAGTCACATTAGGGGTATCTGATTTAGATCAAATTCTGTAAAATACTGCGTTATCTACAGGCGAGACGAAAACGTTTGCGTCCACGTGGCGCCTAGCTTTGCGGATTTTCCGTTTTTTGCCAATTTTGTGTGTTTACCGCCTCTTTGTCGGCACGGCCATTCACTGGCTTACCAGAGACAAAAAGGACTAAAACAATCTGAGTCAGGAGATACAGATGCTAAAGCGCGACATGAATATTGCCGATTACGATGCTGAACTATTTGCAGCGATTCAGGAAGAAACGGCGCGTCAGGAAGAGCACATCGAGTTGATTGCTTCTGAGAACTACACCAGCCCACGCGTGATGGAAGCTCAGGGCTCCCAGCTAACCAACAAGTATGCCGAAGGCTACCCAGGCAAGCGTTACTACGGCGGTTGTGAGTACGTAGATAAAGCCGAGCAACTGGCTATCGACCGTGCGTGTGAGCTATTTGGTGCCGAGTACGCCAACGTTCAGCCTCACTCGGGTTCTCAGGCCAACAACGCTGTGTACATGGCACTGCTGAATGCTGGCGATACTGTTCTGGGTATGAGCCTGGCACATGGTGGCCACTTGACTCATGGCTCTCCAGTAAACTTCTCGGGCAAGCTATACAACATCATCCCTTACGGTATTGATGAAGCAGGCCAGATTGATTACGCCGAAGTTGAAGCGCTGGCGCTTGAGCACAAGCCTAAAATGATCATCGGTGGTTTCTCTGCTTACTCCCAGATTGTTGACTGGAAGCGCATGCGTGAAATCGCAGACAAAGTCGGCGCGTACTTCTTCGTTGATATGGCGCACGTTGCCGGTCTGATTGCAGCAGGTGTTTACCCGAACCCAGTTCCACATGCTCACGTGGTTACAACCACAACGCACAAGACGCTTGCGGGCCCTCGTGGCGGCCTAGTGCTGTCTAATGGTGGCGAAGATCTTTACAAGAAACTGAACTCAGCAGTATTCCCTGGTGGTCAGGGTGGTCCTCTAATGCATGTTATCGCTGCTAAAGCGGTTGCATTCAAAGAAGCGATGGAGCCAGAGTTCAAAGATTACCAGGCTCGCGTGGTTGAGAATGCCAAAGCAATGGTTGGTGAGTTCCTAGAGCGCGGTTACAAGATCGTATCGGGCAGCACGGAAAACCACCTGTTCCTGGTTGATCTGATCGACAAAGGCATCACAGGTAAAGAAGCGGATGCGGCACTGGGTGCGGCGAACATCACTGTTAACAAGAACAGTGTGCCAAATGACCCACGCAGCCCGTTTGTGACTTCAGGTATTCGTGTCGGTACACCTGCAATTACCCGTCGAGGCTTTACGGTAGAAGATGCCAAGCAGCTTGCTAACTGGATGTGTGATGTCATGGACAACATCGACAATCCTGAAGTGATTGAAGCGACCAAGGTTAAGGTGCTAGAAATCTGTAAGCGTCTACCGGTTTACGCATAAGCACTGACCCATCTGGGTGACAGTTTTGGAACAAAAAAGGGCCTGCAGCTTGCGGGCCCTTTTTTTATGGCGTTTTAGCGCCATTTTCAGCAGAATTTTTATGGTAATAGTCTCCCCCCGTTAATGAAATGAGTTACACTGGTGCGACGAAGTTGAGGAGGCAAGATGCATTGTCCTTTTTGTGGTGCCAATGACACCAAAGTAATAGATTCCCGTCTGGTGGCCGATGGCCATCAGGTTCGTCGCCGTCGTCAGTGCTTGGCTTGTAGCGAACGTTATACAACGTTTGAAACCGCTGAGTTGGTGATGCCACGGGTGATCAAAACTAATGGTAACCGTGACCCGTTCAATGAAGACAAACTGCGTGGTGGGATCCAGCGTGCGCTGGAAAAGCGTCCTGTCAGTGCTGATGATATCGAACGTGCGATCAATACCATCAAGTCGCGCTTGCGTGCGACCGGTGAGCGAGAAGTGCCATCGGAAATGATTGGTAATTTGGTCATGGAAGCATTGAAAGAGCTGGATAAAGTGGCTTATATCCGTTTTGCTTCTGTTTACCGCAGTTTTGAAGACATCCGTGAGTTTGGTGAAGAAATCGCTAAACTAGAGAAATAATTGATGCCGGACGTGATGCGCCGGCTTTCTAACCGATACTGAAGTCTCATGTTCTCATCTATCGACCACGCCATGATGCTACGCGCAATCAAATTGGCGAAGAACGGTCAGTTCACTACGACTCCAAACCCCAATGTCGGCTGTGTGATCGCCCACGACGATGAAATTGTCGGAGAAGGCTATCATTACCGTGCCGGTGAACCCCATGCCGAAGTCTTTGCACTTCGCGCGGCTGCGGATAAGGCGAAAGGCGCAACGGCATACGTTACGCTGGAGCCTTGCTCTCATTACGGCCGAACTCCGCCTTGTGCCGAAGCATTGGTTAAAGCCGGTGTGAAACGTGTAGTTTGCGCTATGGTTGATCCCAACCCGAAGGTTGCCGGGCGTGGTATTGCTATGCTCAAGCAAGCTGGCATTGAAGTCCAAACCGGCTTGCTCGAACAAGATGCCGAGGCGTTGAACCCTGGCTTTATCAAAGTGATGAAGACCGGGCTTCCGTATGTCCAGCTCAAGCTGGCGGCAAGCCTTGATGGCCGTACTGCGTTGGCTAACGGCGAAAGTAAGTGGATCACTGGCCCTGCTGCCAGGGCCGATGTTCAACGCTACCGCGCCAAGGCCGGGGCTATTTTGTCGACCAGTGCAACGGTGTTGGCTGACGACCCGTCGTTGAACATTCGCTGGCAGGAACTGGGTGACGAAGTACAGCAGGGCTACCCTGAAGCTGACTTGCGTCAACCTGTGAGGGTGGTGATTGACAGTAAAAACCGAGTCACCCTAGAGCACCGTTTAATCAGCCTGCCGGGCAACACTATTCTGGCAAGAAAGCAAGCTGACATGCAGGCATGGCCGCAGGATGTTGAGCAACTGGTTATCCCAGAGGGCGAAGGGGTTGATCTCCATGCGCTTATGGTTGAGTTGGCAAAGCACAATATCAACCATATCTGGGTGGAAGCTGGAGCCGGCCTGGCCGGTGGCTTGCTGCAAGCAGGTTTGGTCGATGAGTTGATCTTGTATCAAGCCCCTAAGTTGATGGGCAGCGACAGCCGCGGACTGATGGATCTAAATGGACTGGTGTCGATGGCACAGGTTCCCGAACTGAGCATCTCGGATGTACGGATGGTGGGCGATGATATTCGGATCACTTCCCGTATCAAGAATCACATCCGGGCTGATTTACTCAATGCAGACAAAGAATAAGGTTTGACATGTTTACTGGCATTATTGAAGCCGTGGGTACAATTACTGCACTGACCCCAAAAGGCAAAGACATTTCTGTGACGGTGGACTCCGGCAAGCTGGACCTATCCGATGTAAAATTGGGTGACAGTATTGCAACCAATGGCGTGTGTTTGACCGTAGTAGAACTAACAGGTTCTGGTTATGTGGCTGACTTGTCTCTGGAAACCCTAAAGCGTACCGCATTTGTCAATTACCGTGCGGGACAGAAGGTGAACCTTGAGAAAGCCATGCTGCCTACCACCCGTTTCGGTGGTCATATGGTCTCTGGCCATGTCGATGATGTGGCGGAAGTGATTGAGCGTTCCCATACCGGCCGTGCGATTGAGTTTTGGCTGAAGGCTCCGGCACATTTGGCGAAGTATATTTCTGAAAAAGGCTCGGTAGCTGTTGATGGCATCAGCTTGACGGTCAATGCGATTCGCGGCGATGAGTTCAAACTGACCATCGTGCCACACACGGCTTCTGAAACCACGATGGAAGCATTTACCGCTGGCCGTAAAATCAACCTGGAAGTCGACGTAATTGCCCGCTACCTCGAGCGTTTGATGATGGGCGAGAAGGCGGCAGAGCCGAAATCAGAAGTTTCCATGGATTTGCTGGCTCGCAGCGGGTTCCTTCGATAAACAGACAGAAGATTAACAAAAATTAAGGTATCGATATGGCTCTAAGCAGTGCAAAGGAAATCATCGAAGATATCCGTCTGGGTAAAATGGTTATCTTGATGGATGACGAAGATCGTGAAAATGAAGGCGATCTGATCATTGCATCGGAAAAAATCACCCCTGAAGCTATTAACTTTATGGCCCGTCATGGTCGTGGCTTGATCTGCCTAACTTTGACCAAGTCTCGCTGCCAGCAACTTAAGCTGCCACTGATGGTGCAGGATAACACCGAGCAGTTCAGCACCAACTTCACCGTGTCGATTGAAGCAGCCGAAGGCGTAACGACGGGTATTTCAGCATCAGACCGCGCTGTGACGGTACAGGCTGCTGTGGCACCTGGTGCTTCGCCTGCTGATATCGTTATGCCTGGCCATATTTTCCCATTGATGGCCCAAGAGGGCGGTGTTCTTGCCCGTGCAGGCCATACTGAAGCCGGTTGTGATGTCGCGCGCCTAGCTGGCCTTGAGCCATCGAGTGTTATTGTCGAGATCCTAAATGAAGATGGCACCATGGCGCGCCGTCCGGATCTTGAGGTATTCGCCGAGCAGCATGGCCTGAAGCTGGGTACTGTTGCGGACTTGATTGAGTACCGCAACAACAACGAAACCACCATTGAACGTGTTGCGCAGTGCAACCTGCCAACTGAATTCGGTGATTTTGAGATGATCACTTACCGTGACACTATCGACAACCAGGTTCATTACGCACTGAAAAAAGGCGACGTTGTCGATGGCGAGCCGACTTTGGTCCGCGTACACCTGCAAGATACCTTTAAAGATATTCTTCACTCGGGTGCAACCCAGTGGACACTGCCATCAGCGATGAAACGCATTGCTGACGAAGGCGGGGTATTGGTGGTATTGAGCAAGGCAGAAAGCCAGGAATCTATCATTACCAAGGTCCAGAACATGGCCGCGCAGGAAGAAGGCAAGCCGGGTGTGAAGCTGAACCCGAAAGATCAGTCGCGTCAGGTGGGTGTCGGTTCTCAGATCTTGTCAGATCTTGGTGTTTCGAAGATGCGCCTGCTGTCATCAAGCACTCAACGTTACCATTCGCTATCGGGCTTTGGCCTCGAAGCGGTTGAATACATTTGCGAATAGTCCAAGTGGGCCCAGTGCCCGCTTTTGTTCGAAACATATTTCTATAAAATAAATCCCAAACATTGCCGGTATGAGGCGGGAAAGCGCTTGAATATGCCAATTGGTATAACGCATAAAGTGTGATAGACTCCCGCGGTTTCTCATACCGGAAAAGACATAGTCACAGGAAGGCCCATGAAGGTAATTGAAGGCGCCATCGCGGCACCAAACGCAAAAGTTGCTATCGTAATCGCACGCTTCAACAGCTTTATCAACGAAAGCCTACTAGAAGGCGCGCTAGACGCTCTGAAACGTCAGGGTCAAGTTAGTGATGACAACATCACTGTTGTTCGTTGCCCAGGTGCATACGAGCTACCACTTGTTGCTCAGCAGGTTGCTAAGAGCGATCGTTATGATGCTATTGTTGCGCTTGGCTCTGTGATCCGTGGCGGTACGCCACATTTTGATTATGTTGCCGGTGAGTGTAACAAAGGTCTGGCTCAAATTGCTCTAGAGTACAACACTCCAGTAGCATTCGGTGTTCTGACTGTAGATTCTATCGAACAAGCCATCGAGCGTGCCGGTACCAAGGCTGGTAATAAAGGGGCAGAGGCTGCACTAAGCGCGCTTGAAATGGTTAATGTCCTGTCCCAAATTGAATCCTAATGGGGGTTAGTGTGAAACCAGCCGCACGTCGTAATGCACGTCATTTTGCTGTACAAGCAATTTATTCTTGGCAAATTACCAAAGGTAATGTTGCTGATATTGAGCAACATTTTCTTTCTGATGACAAGTTTGAAGAAGAAGAGCACCAGGCGGAAGCCCCGGCGCTTGCAGCACCACATACAGATGTTGCTTACTTCCGTGATCTGCTAACAGGTGTTGTGCTGAACCATCAGGAACTGGACAGCAAAATGCGTCCGTACCTGTCTCGTCCTCTACAGGACTTGGATCAGATGGAACTAGCGCTGCTTCGTCTTGCTATGTACGAGATGACCAAGCGTGATGATGTACCATACAAAGTTGTTATCAACGAAGCAATCGAGTTGGCGAAAGCTTTCGGTGCTGAAGATAGCCACAAGTTTGTGAATGGTGTGCTTGACAAGGCTGCGCCATCACTTCGCAAGAAGTAATCACAACACGATTGTAAAAGGCCAGCAATGCTGGCCTTTTTTCTATCTATCAAAAGAAGAATATGGCAAACGAATTTGATCTGATAGCCCGGTACTTCGAACGCCAGGCTGTGAACCGTAAAGATGTACCTTTGGCAATTGGTGATGATTGCGCCCTGCTGGAGGTGCCGGAAGGGAGTCAACTGGCCGTCAGTACCGATTCGCTGGTGGCAGGTACCCACTTCCTGGCCGAGGCCGATCCCGCTTGGGTTGCCCACAAAGCACTGGCGTCTAACCTCAGCGATCTGGCGGCAATGGGCGCCACGCCTGCCTGGGTATCGCTGGCATTGACTATGCCCGAGCCGGATGAAGCTTGGCTGGCCGGTTTCTGCGAGGGATTCTTTGCCCTTGCGGAGTACTACAATGTCCAACTGGTGGGGGGAGATACCACCAAAGGCCCGCTTAGCATTACGCTGACAGTACATGGTTTCGTGCCGCATGGCCAAGCTTTGACCCGCAGTGGGGCTAATTCAGGTGATTGGATTTATGTCACTGGTAACCTCGGCGATAGCGCGGCAGGTCTGGCGTTGTTGCTCGGTCAGAAAAAGGTTGGGTCCACAGAGCTTGAAGCAACCTTGCTTGAGCGCCACCACAAGGCAGAGCCGCGTATTCTGGCAGGACAGGCGCTGCGAGGGGTTGCCTCAGCGGCACTGGATATTTCCGATGGCCTGATCAGCGATCTTGGACATATTCTGAAACGTTCTGGGGTGGCAGCAGAAATTGACGTTGATAAACTACCTCTTTCGCCAGAGCTGGAAGCTTTTGAGCCAGTGCGGGATAAAGCGTTGCAACTTGCCTTGGCCAGCGGCGAAGAATATGAGCTGTGCTTTACTGTTCCCGAGCAGAATCGGGGCACAGTGGAAACCGCCTTGGCGCATAGTGGTGTAAAGGCGACCTGTGTCGGCCAACTGCGTCCGGGGCAGGGTATTACCTTGGTACGTAATAGCCAGCCGCTGAACTGGCAGCTGCACGGATATGATCATTTTGCGGAGTAAATTGTGGCAAACCCGAAAGATAAAATTCACCTAAAAAATCCATGGCATTTCTTGGCGACCGGATTCGGTAGCGGCTTGTCACCGATTGTGCCGGGCACAATGGGTACTGTTGCTGCGATCCCTTTGTACTTGTTGATGGCGCAGCTACCATTTACGGTTTACCTGCTAATCACCCTGGTAGCCGCCTTTATTGGTATCACCATTTGCCAGAAGACTTCTGACGATATGGGCGTGCATGACCACGGTAGTATTGTCTGGGATGAGTTTGTCGGTTTCTGGATCACCATGGCTATTGCTCCAGTAGTGAGCTGGCAATGGGTATTGGCCGGTTTTATCCTGTTCCGCTTTTTCGATATGGTCAAACCATGGCCTATCAGCTGGCTGGACAAGCATGTCCACGGCGGTCTGGGTATCATGGTTGATGATATCTTGGCGGGCTTCATGGCAATGATAGCCCTATGGGGGCTAGGCCACTGGCTGGGTTGGTAATTACCCTTAAGCCAACAGAAATAAAAAACGCGCATAATAATGCGCGTTTTTTCTTGTGATGAACCTACTTTGCTTAGTCGATATAAGCGCGGATCTGCTTTTCGATACCCGGGCCATCAATTTCAAGCATAGCGTGGAGCTCAGCTTGAGTGCCTTGCTCGACAAATCGATCTGGCAGACCGATGTTCAGCACAGGCTTGAGCACCTTCTGTTTCATCAGGAATTCATTGACACCGCTGCCTGCACCGCCGGCAATAGCGTTTTCTTCAACAGTCACCAGTACATCATGGTTAGCAGCCAGTTCAAGGATTAGCGCTTCATCAAGCGGTTTGACAAATCGCATGTCAGCCACGGTAGCGTTGAGGTTTTCGGCGGCTTCCAGCGCATAGCCCATCATGGTACCAAAGTTCAGGATAGCCACCTTTTCACCTTCACGGCGAACGATGCCTTTGCCAATTGGCAATGCCGTCATTTCACGCTCTGGCGCAATCCCCGTGCCGCTGCCGCGAGGGTAGCGCACTGCACTTGGACCTTGGTGCATGTGTCCGGTGTAGAGCATCTGGCGACATTCATTCTCGTCGCTTGGCGCCATGATCACCATATTCGGGATACAACGCATGAAACTCATGTCGAAGGCACCTTGGTGAGTCTGGCCGTCAGCGCCGACAAGGCCACCACGGTCGATGGCAAACATGACAGGTAGATCCATAATAGCGATATCGTGGATAAGCTGGTCGTAGCCGCGCTGTAAGAAGGTCGAGTAAATCGCGACAACTGGGTTGTAGCCACCAATGGCCATACCGGTAGCCAGTGTTACGGCATGCTGCTCAGCAATCGCCACATCGAAGTACTGTGACGGGTACTCTTTAGAAAAACGTACCATACCAGAGCCTTCGCGCATGGCAGGCGTGATCGCCATCAGCTTCTCGTCTTGCTCAGCCATGTCACAAAGCCAATCGCCAAAGACATTGGAAAAAGTCGGTTGGCTTTTCGCTTTAGGAATTGGGTTCTGGGTCAGATCAAATTTTGGTACCGCATGGTAGTTGATCGGATCTGCCTCGGCTGGGGCATAGCCCTTGCCTTTTTTGGTCATGATGTGCAGGAACTGCGGCCCTTTGAGGTTACGCATATTCTTGAGGGTTTTGACCAACTCTTCGACATCATGGCCGTCAATTGGGCCGATGTAGTTAAAGCCCAATTCTTCAAACATGGTGCCAGGTACAACCATGCCTTTGAGGTGTTCTTCGGCACGCTTGACCAATTCTTTGATTGGTGGAGCACCAGAGAGGACCTTCTTGCCACCTTCGCGGATAGTGGTATACAGGTTGCCTGATAGTAGGCGGGCAAGGTGGTTGTTCAGCGCGCCGACGTTTTCCGAAATAGACATTTCGTTGTCGTTGAGGATCACCAGCATATCTGAATGCACACCGCCGGCATGGTTCATTGCTTCGAAAGCCATACCTGCCGTGATTGCGCCGTCACCGATAACACTGACGACTTTGCGGCCCATGCCTTCTTTTTCTGCTGCGATGGCCATACCCAGCCCTGCACTGATCGAGGTCGACGAGTGACCGACAGACAGTACGTCGTATTCACTTTCTTCACGCCATGGGAATGGGTGTACCCCACCTTTTTGGCGGATAGTCGGCATCTGATCACGGCGGCCCGTGAGGATCTTATGCGGGTAGGCTTGGTGGCCGACATCCCAGATCAGGTGATCGAACGGAGTGTTGTAAACAAAATGCAGAGCGACGGTTAGCTCGACAGCGCCTAACCCAGAGGCGAAGTGGCCACTGCTCTGACTGACGGAGTTCAGTAGGTAAGTACGTAGCTCGTCGCACACCGCCGGCAGGCTTTCTGCAGGCAGCAAGCGTAATTCATCTGGTGTGTTGGCCAATGCCAGATGGGGGTATTTCGAAATATCCAGTGTCATAACATTCACGGCGCTTTGCTGTTTTTAGTTATTGCGCTCGATGACGTATCGGGCAAAAACTTCTAATTGTTCTGTATTGTAAGGTATTGCACTCAATGCGTGTAGTGCCTGTTGGTACAGTTGTTGTGCTTTTGCCTTGGCGCCATCCAACCCGAGGAGAGCAGGATAGGTACTTTTTTCCAGCTCGATATCTGAACCTTGTGGTTTGCCCAAGGTTTCAGTATCACTTATTACGTCAAGAATATCGTCTTGGACTTGAAACGCCAACCCAATTGCATCGGCATAGGTATTAAGTTGGGGTAAAACGGCCAGGCCTTTTTCACCTGCAGCCATTGCGCCAAGACGAACGGCACAGCGGATCAGGGCTCCGGTTTTGTGGCGATGGATGGTTTCTAGCTGCTCAAGGCCGACGTGCTTGCCTTCTGCATCCAGGTCAAGCGCTTGTCCCATGCACATTCCGCTGGCACCAGAGGCTTTGGCCAACTCGCTGATCATCGCCACACGGTTGGCTTCACCATCAGCGCTTAGCTTGCCTGAGGCCAGAATATCAAACGCCAGCGTCTGCAATGCATCACCTGCAAGGATAGCCGTCGCTTCATCAAAAGCAATATGGCATGTTGGCTGGCCGCGGCGCAGGTCATCGTCATCCATCGCTGGCAGATCATCATGGATCAGCGAGTAGGCATGGATGCACTCAACAGCCGCTGCAGGCGTATCGAGATCGGCCAATTCGGCACCGAGCATTTCGCCGGTCACGTAGGTCAAAAACGGGCGGGCCCGCTTACCACCGAGCAGGGTGCCGTGCTTCATTGCTTTAATGAGAGGCAAATCCGCAAAAGGCTGGGCGTCAATCCACTGGCCGAGTTGCTGGTTGCTACGTGCTTGATAAAACTGAAGTGATTGCGACAGAGATGGCGTGTTATTCATTATTTGCATCGAATTTGGTCAGAGGTGCTTCGTCATCTGCCTGCAGCAGAATCTCAACGCGTTGTTCGGCTTGAGTTAGCTTCTGCTGGCTAGTGCGGGCAAGAGCAATACCGCGTTCAAATTTTTTAAGCGCATCTTCTAGCGCAATGTCACCGGATTCCAATTCATTGACGATTGAGTCTAGCTCATCCAGTGCGGCTTCAAAGGCCATGTTTTCAGGTTTCTTGGCTGCCATAATGATGTCGTTTCTTATATAAGTGCTCGAAAAATAGCGTAGAGCGTAATCTGGGTCAAATTATCTCACAGTAATCTGTGTCACAGACAGGAATTTTCATTTTTTATAGGCATAAGACTAAACCTAAGCAGCAATGTGCCGATAATAAGATGCAGTTAGTCACGTTGATGGTGATTGCTTCATATGGCAGTCATCCAAAGCGTGAATAATGAACGAATGCTGCCCTTTTGGCATTGTGGCTTTGAAAGGTCGCCAGGGGCTAGATACAATGTTCGTTCGAATTTGATTTACGCGTGCAACGAACTGGAGACTACCAAGTGGATTTGGCGACCCTTATAGGATTAATTGGGGCATTTGCTTTTGTCATCATGGCGATGGTGCTAGGTGGCAGCTTTGGCATGTTCGTTGACACCCAGTCGATTTTGATTGTTTTGTGTGGCTCCTTGTTTGTTGCCTTGATGCAGTACAGCGTTGGGCAGTTTCTTGGGGCGACCAAGATTGCCGTAAAGGCATTCATGTTCAAGAACGACAACCCTGAAGACTTGATTGCCAAGATCGTTGAAATGGCTGATGCTGCACGAAAAGGCGGTTTCCTTGCGCTGGAAGAGATGGAAGTGGACAACACCTTCCTACGTAAGGGAGTGGATTTGTTGGTGGACGGCCATGATGCCGATGTGGTGCGAGCCACACTGCAAAAAGACATTGCGCTAACCAATGAGCGCCATGAACAGGGGATCAGTATCTTCAAGGCGCTCGGCGACGTTGCCCCTGCGATGGGGATGATCGGTACCCTGATTGGCCTGGTTGCCATGCTATCGAACATGGATGACCCGAAATCTATCGGCCCTGCAATGGCTGTTGCCCTTCTTACTACACTTTACGGTGCTATCTTGGCCAATATGGTGATGTTACCTATTGCCGCCAAGTTGGGCTTACGTAAAGATGAAGAAAAACTCAATCGCCGCCTGATCCTCGATGGTGTGCTAGCGATTCAGGATGGCCAGAACCCTCGGGTGATCGATAGCTACCTGAAGAACTACCTCAACGAGAAAAAACGTACCATTAACGTTGACGATTAAGGAGGGCAGATGGAAGAAGAACATAAATGCCCCCCTCCCGGCCTGCCGCAATGGATGGGTACCTTTGCCGATTTGATGTCGCTGCTGATGTGTTTCTTTGTTTTGCTGCTGTCATTCTCTGAGATGGATGTGCTCAAGTTCAAGCAGATTGCAGGTTCAATGAAGTTTGCTTTCGGGGTGCAGAATATGCTGGAAGTCAAAGATATCCCGAAGGGGACCAGTGTTATCGCCCAGGAATTTCGCCCAGGCCGTCCAGAGCCGACACCGATTGAGGTGATCATGCAGCAAACCATCGACATGACCCAGCGAACCCTGGATTTCCACGAAGGTGACTCTGACCGCGCGGGTGGCACCAAGCGTGATGCGGGTAAGCTAACGGGAGGCCAGAGTGCTGAAATCGCCACCCAGCAGAACCAAAATAATGAATCGGAAATGTCGGAAGCCCAAGAGCAACTGCTTGAAGTGCTTAAGCAGGCTCTGAATCGGGAAATGGAAGAAGGGGCGATTGAGGTCGAGAACCTTGGCCAGCAGGTGGTGATCCGTATTAAGGAAAAAGGCGCCTTCCCAGAAGGGTCGGCATTCTTGCAGCCTAAGTTCCGCCCATTGATCCGCCAGGTTGCCGACTTAGTGAAGGATGTCCCTGGCGTTATCAGGGTCAGTGGCCATACCGATAACCAGAAGCTGGACTCCGAACTCTACCGTTCCAACTGGGATCTCTCAGCACAGCGGGCGGTGTCCGTTGCGCAGGAAATGGAGCAGGTTGAGGGTTTCGACCATCAAAGGTTACGGGTCGTTGGCCTGGCGGATACCCAGCCGCTTAATGGCAACCGCACTCCAGACGAGCGCAAAGCTAACCGTCGGGTGGAAATCTCCATCATGCAAGGTGAACCTCACTACAGCGAAGAAATTTCTAGCCGTAGTGCTGAGTAAGCTCAGTTTAGTGTTATTTTCAGGCCATCTCCCCCAACAGGAGATGGCCTTTGTTTTTGGGTTGATAAGCAACTGACTAACGCTAAATGAAAATATGCCTACACTATATTTAAGTAGCTTGACTATATATCCTTGTTTCAGCAACAGCCTGCTTGCTGTATAATCCGCGCCTTTGATCCTTTTTGGTATTGTTTGGCCCAGTGTAGCGAAGCGTGTTATGAAATTTATCGTTAAACCCCATCCTGAGATTTTCGTAAAGAGTGAATCCGTACGTAAGCGTTTTACCAGAATCTTAGAATGTAACATTCGCATTATTCTTCAGCGTTTGTCTGATTCTATTGCGGTATACAACCGCCGCAGCCACATTGAAGTGGTGCCAAAAGACGAGAGCCTGCGTGATGAAGTGCTGGCTGTCTTGACCCAGACTCCTGGTATTCACCACTCGTTGGAAGTTAAACAAACGGACTTTACCGATCTGCACGATATTTACGAGCAGACACTGGCCCATGTGGGCAACAGCCTGGACGGCAAAACCTTCTGTGTTCGCGCCAAGCGTACAGGTAAACATGACTTTACCTCGATCGAGCTTGAGCGTTACGTTGGTGGTGGCTTGAACCAAGCGATTGAGTCTGCGTCGGTGAAGCTGAAGAACCCTGATGTGACTGTGCGTGTTGAAGTTCAGAACGACAAGCTAAACCAGATCCTTGCCCGCCATAAAGGTTTGGGTGGTTTCCCTCTGGGGACTCAGGAAGATGTATTGAGCCTGATCTCCGGTGGTTTCGACTCGGGTGTATCTAGCTACCTGCATATTAAACGCGGTAGTAAAGTTCACTACTGTTTCTTCAACCTAGGTGGTCCTGCGCACGAAATCGGTGTGAAGCAAGTTTCCCACTTCCTGTGGAAGAAGTACGGCTCATCCGCTAAGGTGAAATTTATTGCCATCGACTTCGAACCGGTTGTCGGCGAGATTCTTGAAAAGGTTGATGACGGCCAGATGGGCGTGGTGCTAAAACGTATGTTCATGCGTGCCGCTGGCATGGTTGCCGAGCGTTTTGGTATCGAAGCGCTGGTAACGGGTGAAGCATTGGGCCAGGTCTCGAGCCAGACATTGACTAACCTTCGTCATATCGACAACGTGACCGATACGCTTATCCTGCGTCCGCTGATTAACTGGGACAAGGAAGACATCATTGATGTTGCGCGTGAAATCGGTACTGAAGATTTTGCCAAGACCATGCCTGAGTTCTGTGGTGTGATCTCCAAGAGCCCAACGGTGAAAGCGGTCAAAGAGAAGCTGGAAACCGAGGAAGCGAAGTTCGATTTCACTGTACTTGAGCGAGTGGTAACCGAGGCGCGTGTGATTGATATCCGTGACATCGAAAAAGAGAGCCAGGAACAAGCACCGGAAATCGAACTGGTAGACCAGATCGAAACCGATGCGGTGGTTCTTGATATCCGTAGCCCGGACGAAGAGGACGAGAACCCGCTTGAAATCGACAACGTCGATGTGAAGCACCTTCCGTTCTACAAACTGGCGACCCAGTTCGGTGACCTGCCGCAAGACAAAACGTACCTGCTGTACTGCGACCGTGGCGTAATGAGCCGCCTTCAGGCGTTATACCTGAAAGAGAACGGCTTCGATAACGTGAAAGTGTATCGTCCTTAAAAGCAGGCGCGGGGAAAGGGCGGCGATAGGCTATAGGAAGAGCAAAAAGCGAAAGCAAAAGCTTGAAGTTAAGTTGGTACGATGAGCGCACTAGCATAGCCCATAGCCCATAGCCCATAGCCTCAGCCCCCAAAACAAAACGAGAACCATATGGTTCTCGTTTTTTTTATGCCCACCGCTAGGGAATGCCCTATTTCCTCGGTAAAACGGTGTAATGCATATTCGGCCACACCACCATAGGTTCGGCGACTTCGGCGGCTTTTTCTTTGCCATCGAGGTGGTTGATGATCTCGAAGGCGAACTCCATTGCAGTACCCGGGCCTTGGCTGGTCAGTAGGTGGTTGTTGATATCGTAAACCACACGCTTGGTGCGTAGGCGCTCCGCCGGGATATGGTCATGGAAACTTGGGTGCGAGGTCATCAGCGCTTCCGGGTACAGCTGGTGGTGCTCAAGTACCACTGCAGGAGCGGCGCAGATTGCGGCAATCAGCTTGCCATCGTATTTGTGCTGTTTGACGAACTCTATCAGCAATGGGCTATCGCGGAAGCACTCCGCACCGCCAACCCCACCAGGAAGCACCACGCAGTCGAAAGGTTCGTCGGCAATATTTACCAAGGCAGTATCTGCCACCAGTTTGATGCCACGTGAGCCTTCCATGATCAAGGCGCCGTCTGAGGCAACACTGGCGGTGGTGACAGAAAAGCCAGCGCGGACCAGCATATCGATAGTGGTGACGGCTTCCATTTCTTCGCTGCCCGGGGCGATGCACACGGCAACCTTGATCGGCTTCTGGTTGGTGCTGTCATTGGTCATGGTAATGTTTCTCCATATCTTTTATAGCCTGCCACAGGCGTTGGTTATAAGGCACGCTGATATTATGCGTTGCAGCCCGGGAAATGAGATACCCGCTAATATAGTCGATTTCGGTCTGCCTTTGATGGCAAACATCTTGATTCATTGATGAAAAGTTATCGGCCGTTGCATTTATCACCGTATCGACCTGCTGCCTGAGCTCAGTGCCAGTAATGGGATACCCTTCAGCGCTCATAACTTCAGCCACTTCCTGACAAATTCCGGTTAGTTCACGATTAAATTCGCTTCGGGCCAGTTCACCATTTTTGCAGTTGTGCAGGGCAGTCAGCGGGTTAATGGCACAGTTTATCGCCAGTTTGCGCCATAGCGGTTGGTTGATATCGTCCTGCCATGTGCAAGGGGGGAGGGCATCATCGAATAGTTGTCCCAGCGCTTGATAATCCTCAGCCTGAGGGTTGATGCCGCCAAGCAAAGTAGGGCCAAGGCCGGTATGACGGACGTCATTTTCACTCGGGCGAAATGCTGCCTGGGAAGTAGTTGCATATATGATTGGATTTTCCGGTAGCAACGCCGACACAGTTTGTTGGCTTCCCATACCGTTGTGCATAATAACGACGGCGGTGTCTGGATTGAGGTGCGCTTTGAACGCTTGGATAGCGGCTTCTACCTGAAAGGCTTTGACAGTGACTAGTACCACCTCACTGCTAGCCAGTAACGTTGGTTGGTTTGCGTCAAACTGAAAGGTGGCTTCAGGCGTGATAGAACTTGTCGCACTTGTCCCCGATAAGTGAATTGCCAACTTCTGGCAATTATCCCGGGTCCAAAAGTGGATTGTGTGATGCGCGGCAAGTTTGCAGCCCCATAACCTGCCAACGGCGCCTGCACCAATAATCGTAATGTTCACAACGTGCTTCCGTGTATTGATTTACTGTGTGATGGCGATAATAGCATTGTTCGGGCGAGTTAAGGGACTGGCTACCCCCATCCATGGGCGGTAGGTAAGTTTAGATTAGAATTTGTAGTTAGCGGAAAAGTAATGGCCAAAACCTGTTGTTTCACCTGCAATACCGCCGTCTTCAAAGAGAGCCATATTGTAGTAATACTTCAAGCCGTAACCAAAGGCCCATTGAGGTGTATGGTAGTAGATACCGTTAAACCACTCTAATGAATCTGAGCTTCGGTCTGGGTCGCTTGAAATTTCTGTGGCACCGAATTTGTAGTCTAGATAACCCTGATAGGTAACAAAGTGGCCACTGCTAAAGGTGTACCAAGGTTTAAACCAGTTGGTGGTAACCATGTAGCCGTCCCATTTGCCTTCGTTATCAGCTCCAAAATTCTCCCTTACATAACGGGCATGAAGGTTGAGCCCCATTTTGCCAAACCAAGGCACATTAACATCTGACCCCAAACCAATGTAATGCTCAAACAAAGCGTTATCACCAACATTAGTGACTGTTGCAATGTAAAGTTCTTGGACAGGGCCGAAGGAAAGGTCTTTACGGGTCAACCCATCTAAAGAAAAGCGAGGAGCAAACTTAAAGAAGAAGTTATCAGCAAAATCATCGCTTCCTTGGGGTTTATTCCTGTCTGACGTACTGGAGTTGAAGATATCAAAAACGTCTAAGTAGCCGTATAGGTCAAGCCATCCCGACCGGCCACCAAACTCCATTTCAAAGTAGGTATCATCTTGAAAACCAAATGGTATTTTGTTGTCGATACTCTGCATCAGGTTAAACGTCATCCATTTATAGTCATTTTTTCGAATGTCGTCGGAATAATCGACAGCAAAGCTTGTTGCAGGTAGCATCAGTGCGGCGCTGATACTCAAAGCGGTTAGGGTTTTATACATGATATTGTCTCGCTAGCCATTTGCCATTGCCTATGAGCGCTGGGTTGCCATGTGGTCTGGCGTAGTCCAGTGCTAATTAAAGGCTAGCGGAACGGTTTTGGGTTGGGTGGTTGTCTTACAACTGCGGCAAGGATCTTGCCTATGAAAATCTTGATGCTGGAAAAATGTCCAATAAATGAACAACAAAGGCAGGATGTCTCGAAAGTAATTTCTATCTTAGATCTGAGAGGTATCGGGTTTTACCGGTAAAAAGGTACAAAAAAAGCACCCGAAGGTGCTTTTTTTCGTCAACTACGAGAGCTGTAACTTAGAACTTGTAAGTTACGCTGAAGTAGTGAGCAGCGCCTGAAGAGTCAGCAACTGGAGCCCATGGTAGAGCTGCGCCGTCTTCGAAGCCGTAAACGTTGTTGTATAGTTTCAGGCCGTAACCTACTGCGTAACGGTCAGAGTGCCAGTAGATACCGTTGAACATCGCACCGCCATGGCTTGACTGGTAAGCTGCGTCATCTTCCATACCGAACTGGTAGTCGATGTAACCCTGGTAAGAGATGAACGTACCGTTGTCTAGGAAGTAGAAAGGCTTGAACCAGTTAGTAGACACCTGGTAACCGTTCCAGTCTTTCTGGTTTGAATCGTAAGTTGCGTAAAGGTTTAGGCCAATTTTACCCAACCATGGCACGTTCACGTCTGAACCAAGACCGATTTTCTGAGAGTTAACGCCAGAGTTACCACCCCACTCCATAAGAGTTGCTAGGTATAGTTCTTGTACAGGACCGAAAGAAAGGTCTTTGCCAGTTACAGCGTCAAGAGACATACGTGGTGCAAACTTCATGAAGATTTTTTCTGCACCAGCTTTGTCGCTGTCAGGATCACTTGTTAGGTTGAACACATCAACATAACCGTATAGGTCGAAGATGCCTGAACGGCCGCCGAATTCCATTTCTAGGTAATCGTGAGAAGACTCAGGACCTGCACCTTTTTCGTCAACAGCATACATCAGGTTGAACTGAGACCAGCTGTAGTCGTTTTTGTGGATGTCGTCAGAGTAGTCTGCCGCATTAACTGCTGGAACAGCAGAGGCAGCTAGAACGCTTAGTGCTACTAGTGATTTACGCATGGGGTGAACTCTCGCTAATTGTGTTTTAAGACCGGACTTTTGTCGCCCGTGTTCTGTTGGCGGAGAGTTTATTGCTTTATGTCACCTTTGTGAATGTAACGATTGCGCAATCCTTTGCTAAATGTGATCTTGATCGACTGTAATCCATTACATTTAAGAGGAAAAGTGATCTTTAGCGTGTTTTTTGTGCATTTGATGGTAATTTTTCTGAACTAAGTGTGAAGGGCACACTCTAAGCGCCGATTTGCTATCTATTTACAGCATGCAAATATGGATAAATAAAAAAGGAAGTATTCATGCTCAACAGAATACTTCCTTTTTAACGTGTTTTTCCGGGGTGTAAGCGAATTTTTGTTGCTAGTTATTCTCCGCAGCCAGTGTGTCTGAGTGCCTGTTGACGATATAAATCAGTCCTAGTACCGGCAGGCCAATGAGGGCGGTGGTGAAGAAAAAGATATTATACCCAAACATGTCGACATACAGGCCCGAGAATCCGGCAATGAATTTCGGGAACAGCAACATGATGGAGCTGAATAACGCGTACTGTGTTGCAGAAAATGCAACATTGGTCAGGCTAGACATAAAGGTAATGAAAGCGGCTGTTGCGATACCGGCACTGAGGTTATCGAGTGAGATGACCAAAGTCAGCATCGGGAGGCTGTTACCGATATAGCTAAAGACCATGAAGGCCATATTGGTGATAGCCGCGAGCACTGCGCCCAAGGCAAGAATACGCATGGTTGAGTACTTGCTGACAAGAATACCGCCAAGGCCTGCCCCTAGCAGCGTCATGATCACACCATAGATTTTCGATACCGAGGCAACTTCGGTTTTGGTAAAGCCCATATCGACATAAAAGGCATTAGCCATTACCCCCATGACCACGTCTGAAATCCTATAGCATCCGATCAATGCCAGAATGAGCAAGGCTTGCTTACCATAACGGTCGAAGAAGTCTTTGAATGGCATGACTGCTGCGGTATAGAACCAAGCCATAAGACGAGCAGTGCGGGGGGATGTGCCATTATCGATCAGTTGCTGGCGGTAGGTTTGCTCAACGTTATCGATCTCTGAGCTGTCAATGGTCGGCTCATGGATACAAAGTGCAGTAACCAAGCCAACCCCCATCAAACTTGCCATGATGAAGTAGGCATATTTCCAGCCTTCTGGATCGTAGCCGGTGTTGGAGCCAAACCAGGCGGCAAAGGCCAGCGCACCGGCACCTGCCATGATCATGGCCAAGCGATAGCCCGTCATGTAAGCGGCTGCCAATGCGGCCTGCAAGCGCTCAGAAGCCAATTCAATCCGGTAGGCATCGATAACAATATCTTGAGAGGCTGATGAGAAAGCCACGATGACGGCAAAAATGGCCAGCTGGACCAAATCGCCCTGCGGGTTACTGACAGCCATACCAACAAGGGAAGCGATGATCAGCAGTTGCGAGAATACCATCCAGCCGCGCCGGCGGCCCAGCAATGAAGATAAAACAGGGATAGGGAAGCGGTCGATGAGCGGGGACCAGACCCATTTGAAACCGTACGCCAGCGCAACCCAGCTAAAGAATCCAATATCGGTGCGGCTGACATCGGCTTCGCGAAGCCAGAAAGACAAGGTACCGAATACCAGTAGCAGCGGCAGGCCGGACGAAAAGCCCAGTGCCAACATGATGAGGACTTTTTTCTCTAGATAAACTCGCCAGCCAAGTTTTTCATTTTCAATCGATTGCTCCATGGATCCCTCAGGTCGTTCTGATTAAGCAGCCAGTAGTATAACCCCAAGCAGGTAGGGTATGCCTGCAAGCTACCGAGTAATTAAGTAAAAATACAGTAAAAGGTGGTGGCAAAGTATGAAACTTATGTATGGCAGAAACAAAGCCGTGGGAGGTGATACAGGGGAGAGATGAGTAAGCCTTACAGTGCTATGGCCGGATCCCCTGCATTTTATCCTGTCGTTCGCCGATACCAAGCAAGAACTGAGCGGCAGAAGACACTTTGTACTGCATGAAATTGTTGCCTAGCAACTCGTGCTCTTCCAATGATTCAAGTAGATGGATCAGGTACCAGTAAGTCGATTCGTAATGGTCGCTGGGTGAGCCTGAAGGGACGGACAATTTCCACCAATCATTGAGGTGTTCAGTGACAGTGATCTTCATGGAGTCATAGTTGACACTGCCATTGATGGTACCCAGTACACTCAGGGCGATGGCCGGTGCATGGTCGGCAATATGTTGGCTGATCAACTCAGCCGAAGTATCCGGTTGGGATGAGACAAGTTTGAGCATGTTCGTCACCTGATCACAAGCTAATGATCAGGTGACATTAACTTGTGTCTAATTTTTAATAATTTTGACACTCTCAATAACTATAGGCTGCTCGGGAACATCTTTCATACCCATAGAGCGGATAGTTGTAGTAGGAATTTCCGCCATTTTTTCAATAACTGGGAAGCCGCTCACAACTTTACCAAATACTGCGTAGCCAGGGCGGCTGCCCTGGGCATCAAGGAAGGTGTTGTTCTGGTAGTTGATGTAAAACTGGCGGGTTGCCGAGTCTGGTGCTTGAGTACGCGCCATCGCAACTGTCGCTTTGGCATTGCTCAAGCCATTAGTGGATTCGTTCTTGATGGGGTCATAGCTTGAACGGCGCTTGAGATCTTTATCAAAACCACCACCCTGAGCCATGAAGTCCGGGATCACACGGTGGAATATAGTGCCTTCGTAGCTGCCATCTTCGACATAGCGCAGGAAGTTTTCACTCGAGACTGGGGCTTTCTCCTGCTCTAACTCGATGACAAATTCACCCAGGTTGGTGGTAACAGAAACTTGTGTTGCAGCACTGATTGGAAGCGCCAGGCAAAAAAGTAGGGTCGATAGCAAACGACGCATTATAGGTTCTCCTGCATATAAGCGTTCAATTCTGGATCAGCATAGATGTCTTTTAGCACGGCAGTGATCAAATTGTTCATTGCCAGTTCCATATCTTCGACTGAGGCACTCATTACGCCGTTACGGGAAGACTTGCCGGAGTAGCGTTTGACGAATTTCCCTTTTGGCGTTTCTACCACAAGCTGCAATTGCAGTTTGCTGTTTAGATCGTGACTCATTACGCTGTGTTTAACGTTGACCATGGCCTCAAGGATATCTAGGCGCAATGTGCCATCGCTGTCTTCGGATAGGGTGTAACCTTGTGCGGTCAACTGGCGGGAAAGGGCACTTTCCAATGTCGTACGCAGGTTTTCATTGCTGTGCAGTGGCTGGACATTCTCACGGCCGCTGTCGACAACTGCGATAAACTGGGCAGTACGGAGATCGCGGCTGTCCAGGTTCACGCTTTTGCCGTGCACCATAGGTTGCGAGGCAATTACAGGCTCGGGATTAATGGTGAGTTGGGGCTCAGACGGGGATGAGCAGGCCGTCAAGGCCAATACAGAGGCAGCAACAAGAAGCTTCTTCATAGTCATTCTATCCTTGGGTAAAAGCGGGGGCTGCGCAAGCTCCCCGTTAAAAATGATATTGTAATTTACTTATCTGATTGATAAACGACAAATTTGTTATTTTGGGCAATGACGGTGACATTGCCAAACAGACGTTTTAGCTTTCCGCCATAGCCCAGGTGGCGGTTGCCAATCACAATCAGTTTGCCACTTGGGCGCAAGACATGCTTGGCATCACAGAACATTTGCCATGCGATATGGTCGGTAATGGCCGCTTGCTGGTGGAATGGAGGGTTACACAAGACCATATCCGTACACTGGGCAGGGAAGCCATCAAGGCAGTTGTTTACCTTGGCGGTAAGCTGTGACGGATTGTCTAGGTTTAGCTCGGCATTCATCATTGCTGATGCCGCTGCCATATAACTTTCGTCGACGCATACCACATTGGCCTGCGGGTTGAGACGGGCAGCCTTAATTCCAATCACGCCGTTGCCACAGCCAAGGTCGATAATGTCTTGGTATTGGCTGCCGCTAGGGATGTGCTCCAGAAGGAGGCGGGCACCAATATCCAAGCTGTCACTAGAAAACACATTGGCGTGGTTTTTCAAGGTGATGCTATGTTCAGGGACATCCCATTGCTGTGGGGCAGGTAGTGGCTGTGCCAGTCCAGGGTTAGCCTGGCAGAAAACCAATCTGGCTTTTTTGACTGCCAAAGAGGTTTTGGTCTCGCCAAGATGCTTTTCGAACAGCTTCAAAGTCGATGTGTGGATATCACGTGCTTTGGCGGCAGCAATCACGGTGCAGTCAGCAGGTAGCCGGTGGCTAAGTTGCTGCAGTTGCCAAACCAGCAAGCGGTTGTTTTTTGGCAGCTTCATCAATACTAGCTGTGGGTCTTGCGGCAGTTCAGCCAGGCAATCAACGATATTGGCCTCAGGCAGTTGGTTATCCGTGAGGTTGGCAAGGCAAGCTTGTTTGGCAATAAATGAATCAGTAACCGTAGTTACCTTTCCGTCGTTGGCAAACCAGCAGCTCAGCGCCCCGAAACCGTCGTTTAGAATAAGGATAGGACGTGCCGGATCGAGGGTAATATCAGCCTCTTTGACGTGGTTGATCAGGTACTCGTCTGCCGCGTCCCATGCCTGCAGGGTTTCATTTTTCCTTACTGGGTAACGCTGAAGGGTCAGCGTTCGCTCGTGAAGGTTTAGCTCTGGTTTCATTAACGGTTACTTTACGGTATGTTTACTCATTGGGTGGTATTTTCGCAAAACCAGCCACTACTTAAAACCAATTTTATGTCAGTCTTTATTGGGTATTTATCGCTACCGCCAATTTTTCTAACGGCGGCAGGGATGATTTTACCGTCGGAGAAGGTAAACCATGATCCAGGAACGTATAGAAGATAAATTACAGCAAGCGTTCGCCCCCCTTCACCTCGAAGTGATCAACGAGAGTTACATGCACAATGTCCCTGAAGGCTCGGAAAGTCACTTCAAAGTCATTGTTGTCAGTGAGCAATTTGAAGGTATGCGCCTGATTGGCCGTCACCGTGCCGTTAATGGTGCCCTGGCGGATGAATTGGCTAACCATATCCACGCATTGGCTATTCACACCTATACCGAAGCCGAATGGCAGGTTCAACAAGACGGCGCACCGGCCTCACCAGCCTGCCGGGGTGGCAGCAAACTGGGCTGACTGTCAGCTGAATCTGTTTAACAAACCGCAAAGTTTGCGGTTTTTTTATCCAGATTTTTGAGACTTACGGCATTATTTCTCATTCCGATTTCGTACTATTGCAGAGATACGGCCTATGATTGGGATGGCAACTTGCGGTATATCGATTGAGTACCTCAGGTTAGGCCTGCCATTTTGTCTCCGGTGTCTATACTTGGGGCTGGTGGCGCAAAGCAAAATGCTGCCATTAAGAAGGGCTCAAGTACCGAAAGGGGTATTGCTGCGCTTAACTGCAAGCGGTAAGGTCCCCAGCCGATGGTAGAAACTTACGATTTTTAATAAACCCTATGGTGGAAAAGCGCTTTCTACCGATAAGGGTGTGGCGCTAAGTTGTTAACAGCGATTAACATGGCGACATAATTGAAACATATAATAATGGGGCTTTTTGCCCCATTGTTGTGACTGTATGGTAATTGTTGGTTTTTTATTAACTTGCTGGTGCTGATGAGAAAAAAATGATAATTCCAGATGATTATCACTTTTGTGTGTCAGTTCAAAAATATTACCCAACAAAGATATTGCGTTTAAAGAGTTAGTCGATTTTCAGCCCGATTAGCGCGGTTTGCCATGGTAAATTCCAACCAAATAGTGCTAAAATTCCGGCCTCAAAATTACTCGTCGCCGAATGTGTGACAGGTAAGTGAATAGGATGTTGCGTTGCTGGTAGCGGATCAAGCCGGCTTCGGACGAAGGAAAGTCGTGTCTAATATTGCGCAATAGAAAATAATTTTTTCCCGTTAATGTAGTGCAAGTGCGTATGATTACAATAAAAAAGGGTCTGGATATCCCAATTTCAGGGACTCCTGCCCAGGCGATAAATGATGGCAAGGCCATCACACGTGTCGCCTTGCTTGGCGAAGAATATGTTGGTATGCGTCCTACAATGCATATCCGCGTAGGGGATGTAGTGAAAAAAGGTCAGGTTCTTTTTGAAGACAAGAAGAACCCAGGCGTTAAGTTCACTGCTCCAGCCAGCGGCAAGGTTGCAGAAATCAATCGTGGTGCAAAGCGTGTTCTACAGTCCGTTGTGATTGATGTAGAAGGCGACGAGCAGATTACATTCAACAGCTACGATGCTGGCCAGATTGCTCAACTTGAGCGTTCTGTACTAGTAGACCAGCTCGTTGAGTCTGGTATGTGGACAGCGCTTCGTACGCGTCCTTTCAGCAAGGTCCCTGCGATCGACGCTGAAACCCAGGCTATCTTTGTAACTGCTATCGACACTAACCCTCTAGCAGCTAACCCAGAAGTTGTTATCAACGAGCAGAACGATGCGTTTACTGCAGGTCTGACAGTATTGTCACGTCTAACAAGCGGTAAAGTGTTGGTATGTAAGTCTGGTGCAAGTCTACCTCGCTGCAGTGAAGCCAATGTGGAAGAGCATGTATTCAACGGTCCGCACCCTGCGGGTCTAGTGGGTACTCACATCCACACGTTGTTCGGTGCAAGCATCGAAAACGTGGCGTGGCACATCAACTACCAGGACGTTATCGCATTCGGTAAATTGTTCCTGACTGGTGAGCTATACACTGACCGTGTGGTTTCTCTGGCTGGTCCTGTTGTTAACAACCCTCGTCTAGTTCGTACCCAAATCGGTGCGTCTATCGAGCAGATCACTGATTCTGAAATGATGCCAGGCGAACTGCGTCTCCTTTCTGGTTCAGTACTGAACGGTGTTAACGCTGCGGGTCCTCACGCATACCTAGGTCGCTACCATCTGCAGATTTCTGCCCTTCGCGAAGGCCGTGAAAAAGAATTCATGGGCTGGATCGCGCCAGGCAAAAACAAATTCTCAGTGACTCGCTCTTTCCTAAGCCAGTTCTTCCCGGGTCAGCTATTCAACATGACCACGACGACGAACGGTTCTGAGCGTGCGATGGTGCCAATCGGTAACTACGAAAAAGTAATGCCGCTTGATATCGAGCCGACTCTGCTTCTTCGTGACCTGTGTGCAGGTGACGTAGACAGCGCTCAGCAGCTAGGCGCACTAGAGCTGGATGAAGAAGATCTAGCACTATGTACGTTCGTATGCCCAGGTAAGTATGAATTTGGTCCTATGCTACGTCAGTGCCTGGACACAATTGAGAAGGAAGGGTAATTCATGAGCCTCAAGAATTTACTCGAGCAGGTTGAACACCACTTTGAGCCAGGTGGTAAGCATGAAAGATGGTTTGCGCTTTACGAAGCGTTTGCAACTTTGATGTACACACCGGGCCAGGTAACCCGTACAAGCGCGCACGTACGTGACAGCGTTGACCTGAAGCGCATCATGATCATGGTGTGGTTCGCGGTCTTCCCAGCAATGTTCTGGGGTATGTACAACACAGGCCACCAGGCTATTACAGCGCTTAACCACATGTACGTGGGTGAGCAGCTAGCAACTATCATTGCTGGCGACTGGCACTACTGGCTAACAGAAATGCTAGGCGGCACTATGTCAGCAGACGCTGGCTGGGGTAGCAAAATGCTACTGGGTGCGACCTACTTCCTACCTATTTACGCAGTAGTATTTGCGGTAGGTGGTTTCTGGGAAGTCCTATTCTGTATGGTGCGTAAGCACGAAGTTAACGAAGGTTTCTTTGTAACTTCTATCCTTTTCGCACTGATCGTACCGCCAACACTACCGCTTTGGCAGGCAGCACTAGGTATTACCTTCGGTGTTGTAGTTGCTAAAGAAATCTTCGGTGGTACTGGCCGTAACTTCCTGAACCCTGCTTTGGCAGGTCGTGCGTTCCTATTCTTCGCATACCCAGCTCAGATCTCTGGCGATCTAGTATGGACAGCGGCAGATGGCTTCTCTGGTGCAACAGCACTAAGCCAGTGGGCACACGGCGGTCAGGCTGCAGTGATGAACACTGTAACTGGCGATGCTGTTAGCTGGATGGACGCGTTCATCGGTCGTATCCCTGGTTCTATCGGTGAAGTTTCGACTCTGGCTATCATCCTTGGTGGCGCAATGATCGTGTTCATGGGCATCGCTTCATGGCGCATCATCGCGGGTACTATGATCGGTATGATCGCGACAGCGACGCTATTCAACATTATCGGTTCTGACACTAACGCAATGTTCAGCATGCCATGGCACTGGCACCTAGTTCTGGGTGGCTTCGCATTCGGTATGATGTTCATGGCGACCGACCCTGTGTCTGCTGCATTTACCAACAAAGGTAAGTGGTGGTACGGCGCACTAATCGGTGCAATGGCTGTTATGGTTCGTGTGGTTAACCCTGCGTACCCAGAAGGTATGATGCTAGCAATCCTATTTGCTAACCTATTCGCACCTCTATTTGACAACCTAGTAGTTCAGGGCAACATCAAGCGGAGACTAGCTCGTCATGTCAAGTAATAACGATAGCATTAAAAAGACGCTAATTGTTGTTATCGCACTGAGCCTAGTGTGCTCAATCGTGGTATCAGCAGCAGCGGTTGCTCTGCGTCCACTGCAGCAGAAGAATGCTGTACTTGACGTTCAGCGCAATATCCTTTCAGTAGCGGGCCTTCTGCAAGACGGCACCAACATCACTGAAGCTTACGACCAATTCATCCAGCCTATGCTTGTTGACTTGGAAACCGGTGAGTTCATTGAGCAGACTGAAGAAGGTGCAACTGCATCTGACTACAGCCAGCGTGACGCAGCGAAAGATCCAGCGCAGTCTATCCGCCTATCAGGTGACCAAGACCTAGCGAAGATCATCCGTCGTGCCAACGTTGCAACAGTTTACCTAGTGAAAGATGCGAACGACAACGTCGACAAGCTGATCCTGCCGGTACACGGTGGTGGTCTGTGGTCAATGATGTACGCATTCATCGCGGTTGAAACTGACGGCAACACGCTTGCGGGTATCACTTACTACGAGCAGGGTGAAACTCCTGGACTTGGTGGTGAGATCGAGAACCCGAACTGGCGTGCACAGTTTGTTGGTAAAGAACTGTTCGACAGCAACAACAAGCCAGCTATCCGCGTCGTTAAAGGCGGTGCACCTGAGGGTGACATCCACGGTGTAGATGGTCTGTCTGGTGCAACCCTAACTGCAAATGGTGTTCAGCACACCTTCGACTTCTGGTTGGGTGACATGGGCTTTGGTCCATTCCTGGCTAAAGTTCGTGAAGGAGGCCTAAACAATGGCTGATACTAAAGAAATGAAGAAGATTCTGTTTGCGCCGTTTATCGACAACAACCCGATCGCGCTTCAGATTCTTGGTGTATGTTCTGCGCTTGCAGTAACCACCAAACTAGAGACAGCATTCGTAATGACCCTAGCGGTAACATTCGTTTGTGCATTCTCTAACTTGTTCGTATCCCTGATCCGTAACCACATTCCAAACAGCGTACGTATCATCGTACAGATGGCGATCATCGCATCGTTGGTAATCGTGGTTGACCAGGTACTAAAAGCATTTGTTTACGATATTTCTAAGCAGCTTTCTGTATTCGTTGGTCTGATCATCACGAACTGTATCGTTATGGGTCGTGCTGAAGCATACGCAATGAAGTCTGAGCCTCTACCATCACTTGTTGACGGTATCGGTAACGGTCTTGGTTACGGCTTCGTACTTATCACTGTAGCTTTCTTCCGTGAACTATTCGGTTCAGGCAAACTATTCGGCGTGGAAATCCTGCCGCTAGTGTCTGACGGTGGTTGGTACCAGCCAAACGGTATGATGATCCTAGCACCATCAGCGTTCTTCCTGATTGGTTTCATGATCTGGGCTATCCGTATCATCCGTCCAGAACAAGTCGAAGCGAAGGAGTAAGGGGAACATGGAACATTATCTAAGCCTTCTAGTTCGTTCGATCTTTATCGAGAACTTGGCACTGTCGTTCTTCCTAGGTATGTGTACATTCCTAGCCGTATCGAAAAAAGTTAAAACTTCTTTCGGTCTGGGTGTAGCGGTAATCGTTGTACTAACGATCGCTGTTCCTGTGAACAACCTGATCTACAACCTACTGCTAAAAGACGGCGCCATTGTTTCAGGCGTTGACCTTAGCTTCCTGAACTTTATTACGTTCATCGGTGTTATCGCGGCACTGGTACAGATCCTGGAAATGGTTCTGGACCGCTTCTTCCCGCCGCTATACAACGCGCTAGGTATTTTCCTACCATTGATCACAGTAAACTGTGCGATCTTCGGTGGTGTATCTTTCATGGTACAGCGTGATTATAACTTCGCTGAATCTGTAGTTTACGGTCTTGGTTCTGGTATCGGTTGGATGCTAGCAATCGTTGCTCTTGCGGGTATCCGTGAGAAGATGAAGTACTCAGACGTACCTCCAGGTCTACGTGGCCTAGGTATTACATTCATCACCGTTGGCCTTATGGCGTTGGGCTTCATGTCCTTCTCCGGCGTTCAGCTGTAATCAGGATAAAAGGAATAATCAATGGATATTATTCTTGGCGTAGTCATGTTCACCCTGATTATCCTGGCTCTAGTTCTAGTGATCCTATTCGCTAAATCTAAGCTGGTACCATCAGGTGACATTACTATCTCAGTAAATGGCGATCCGGAAAAAGCGATTACAACCGCTGCCGGTAGCAAACTGCTTAATGCACTTTCAGCAAGCGGCATCTTCGTTTCATCTGCTTGTGGTGGCGGTGGCTCTTGTGGCCAGTGTCGCGTTAAAGTTAAGTCTGGTGGTGGTGATATCCTACCGACTGAGCTTGACCACATCACTAAAGGTGAAGCACGTGAAGGCGAGCGTCTAGCGTGTCAGGTTAACGTGAAATCTGACATGGACATCGAGCTTCCAGAAGAAATCTTCGGTGTTAAGAAGTGGGAATGTACAGTTATCTCTAACGATAACGAAGCAACCTTCATCAAAGAGCTTGTGCTTAAGATCCCTGAAGGTGAAGAAGTACCGTTCCGCGCGGGTGGTTACATCCAGATCGAAGCTGAACCGCACCACATTAAGTACTCTGATTTCGATATTCCTGAGGAATACCGTGAAGACTGGGACAAGTTCAACTTGTTCCGCTACGAGTCTATCGTGAAAGAGCACTCAATCCGTGCATACTCTATGGCGTCATACCCAGAAGAGAAAGGCTTGATCAAGCTGAACGTACGTATTGCAACGCCGCCGCCTAACAACCCAGATGTACCACCTGGCGTAATGTCATCTTACATCTGGTCTCTGAAGGCTGGTGACACTTGTACTATCTCTGGTCCATTCGGTGAGTTCTTCGCGAAAGAAACTGACAACGAAATGGTATTCATCGGTGGTGGTGCAGGTATGGCACCTATGCGTTCGCACATCTTCGACCAGCTTCTACGCCTGAAATCTAAGCGTAAGATGACTTACTGGTACGGTGCGCGTTCTAAGCGTGAAATGTTCTACATTGAAGATTTCGATACGCTAGCGGCTGACAACGAGAACTTCGAGTGGCACGTAGCCCTGTCTGATCCACTACCAGAAGATAACTGGGATGGTTACACAGGCTTCATCCACAACGTGATCTACGAGAACTACTTGAAAGATCACGAAGCTCCAGAAGATTGTGAGTACTACATGTGTGGTCCACCAATGATGAACGCAGCTGTTATCGGCATGCTGAAAGACCTTGGTGTTGAAGACGAAAACATCCTACTGGATGACTTCGGTGGCTAATTAGCCGCACACTGAAAAACTGGCTGATCCCAACAGGGGTCAGCCTTTTTTCGTAATAAGCGCATAATAACGGTATGTAAGCTAAGGTTTTTATACTTGGCGCTTACCCATGACAAATAATAATGACTGTCTTTCATTTGGGGAGTAGTTGGATGAAGACGTTACTGCACCGCGCAATGTTGATGCTTGCGATGGTTATTACCCTATCGGCCTGTAGCGATCAGCGTGAGATGATCCACCTGAACGGTTCGACCATGGGAACCTACTATTCAATTAAGTTGATTAAGCAGGAAGGCTTACCACCTGCCACGGATATCCAGGCAGAAATTGACCGTCGACTGGAACTGGTTAACGACCAGATGTCGACCTACCGTAAGCATTCCGAGCTCAGCCAATTTAACCAGTCGCGCTCGAGTGAGCCGTTTGAAGTGTCTGCAGACACTGCCAAGGTTGTCACTGAGGCAATCCGCTTGGCAAAATTGACAGACGGCGCTTTGGATGTGACGGTAGGTCCGATTGTGAACTTGTGGAGCTTCGGCCCGGAAGCGCGCCCTGAGAAAACACCGACCGAGCAAGAGCTGGCCGAACGTCGCAAGGTAGTGGGCATTCACCACCTGAGCGTGGAAGGCAACAGCCTGATCAAAGATATTCCGGATCTGTATGTGGATCTGTCCTCGATTGCCAAGGGATTTGGGGTTGACGTAGTCGCCGATTACTTTGATGATCTAGGTGTCGCTGACTACCTGGTTGAGATCGGTGGTGAGCTAAGCCTGAAAGGTAATAACCTTGAGGGTGTGCCTTGGCGCATCGCGATTGAAAAGCCGACCGAAGACGGTAGCCGTGCTATTCAGGAAGTGATTGAACCGGGTGACATGGCCGTGGCAACATCGGGTGATTACCGTAATTACTTTGAAGAAGATGGTGTGCGATACTCACACTTGATTGATCCAAACAGCGGTATGCCGATTTCCAACCATGTGGTATCGGTAACAGTGCTACACCCATCAAGCATGACGTCAGATGCGTTGGCGACAGCGTTTTCTGTAATGGGCGAAGATAAGGCACTGGCATTGGCCAACCAAGAGCAAATTCCATTGTTGTTGGTTGTGAAAACAGAGCAAGGCTTCAAGGAGTATATCTCTGACGCTTTTGCCCCTTATATGAATCAAAAGTAGAGATTGAACAATGGTTATCTATTTAACTACCTTTGCTGTGTTTTTGCTGGTCATCACTGCGATGGCTGTTGGTTACATCTTCCAGCGTAAAAGCGTAAGCGGTAGCTGCGGTGGTCTTGACGGTATCGGCATTGCCAAAGAGTGTGACTGCCCTGAGCCGTGTGATGCCCGCCTGAAGCGCGAAGCGCGTGAAGCCCGTGCAGCGGAATGGAAGAAAAACCAAATTATCTGATCAGCGAGCACTTGCTAACTGAACTCCAAGCCCGGCACCCATGCTGGGCTTTTTGTTGGGCTTCACAGTACCTGCAGTAGCCTCTATAATGTTACTGTATAAAAAAACAGTAACCAGGTAGCCCCACGAATGTCTCTGTCTCCCCCAAAGCCTGGCAAGGCCCAGAAAAAGATCATCCATGTTGATATGGATTGCTTTTTTGCGGCAGTAGAGATGCGTGATAACCCCGAGCTGCGTGATATCCCTATCGCAATCGGTGGGCGTTCAGAGCAGCGTGGGGTGATCAGTACCTGTAACTATCTGGCGCGAAAGTATGGTGTACGCTCGGCGATGCCGACGGGTAGGGCGATGCAGCTTTGTCCCCACCTGACCTTGGTCTCTGGCCGTATGGGCGTTTACAAAGAAGTCTCAACTCAGATCCGCGAAATCTTCCAGCGCTACACCGATAAGATCGAACCGCTTTCCCTTGATGAAGCCTACCTCGATGTCACTGACTGTGAACTTTGCCATGGCTCGGCGACGTTGATCGCCGAAGATATCCGTCGCGCTATCCGGGAAGAGTTGAACCTGACAGCTTCTGCAGGCATTGCGCCGGTTAAGTTCATCGCCAAGATTGCCTCGGATCTCAACAAGCCAGATGGCCAATATGTGGTGACGCCGGATCAGATCCCTGATTTTGTGGCAGACTTGAAACTCGAGAAGATCCCAGGGGTCGGCAAGGTCACTATCCAGAAACTGCACGACAAAGGTTTGTATGTCGGCAAAGATGTCCAGCAGTACGACAGGCATTTGCTGTTGCAGCAGTTCGGCAAGTTTGGCCAGTCGCTATGGTCCCGTGCCCATGGTATTGATGAGCGTGAGGTTGTGGTCGAGCGCGAGCGCAAATCAGTCGGGGTAGAGCGTACCTTCTCGACAAATATCAGTACCTACGAGCAATGCTGGGAGGTGATAGAGCGCCTGTTTCCTGAGTTGGAAAAGCGTCTCAAACGCGTACGCCCCGAGCTCAACATTGCCAAGCAAGGTGTGAAGGTGAAGTTTGCAGACTTCCAGCAAACCACGGTGGAGCATACCCAGCCCAAACTAGATAAATCCCAGTTCGAAGGGCTGCTCAAAGAAGCCTTGACCCGTCAGCAAGACAGGGAGATCCGCCTCATCGGTATCAGCGTCGGTCTAGAGCTAGGGGCAAGGGCACAGCAGCTGTCGTTGTTTTAAAGAACGGCACTGTGATGCTACGGCCCTAAGGTTCTATGGGAAAGAGCCTATTTTAGGTCAAAGATCGGTTCTAGGGGCCTTTTGATTATGAAAAGGTACTATGAAAAAGAGAGGTGATACGCTCCAGTGTGGGTTGCTGGAAGTAATATTTATTCTTGAATCTTGATTGACTGTGACCCCCCTTCTGGAGACTCTCCCTGCAGAACCACAGAACCACAGAACCACAGAACCACAGAACCACAGAACCACAGAACCACAGAACCACAGA
>NZ_JACSOF010000063.1:0-34987 GCF_014349205.1 Photobacterium sp. BZF1 | reverse complement strand
GCTATATATTACGTGATTCAATGTTTTAAGGAATATCTTATAAGTTTTACTGAATAATGATTTCAGACTTTGTTGTCTGAATTACGAGGAAAGTTTTATGTCAATCGCATTTTCCCGTCAACCCTCTGCATTCAAGTTGATGTGCATTATTATTTTGCCCGCTATGCTTTCAATGTATGGCTTAGTGGCAATTATTACTGTTTTCATGGTCAACGATCTCGGTATGTCAGAAAGTGATGCCTTTTTAATAAATGGTGCTGCTTCTGCTTTTTCAACGATTATTTATGCCATTGGTGGATATTTAGCTGATAAAGTCATTGGTGTTAAACGGTCATTGATTATCGGCAACCTAGGCATTGTGCTAACCTTACTGCTCTTGAGTTATGCAGCGGCAATAGGCAGTATCCCGCTAGCGATGATAGGGATTGCCGGTGGCGGGGTTAGTAGGGCTCTAGCCAATAACTGTCCTTCCAACTTGATTTCCAAAGCTTACAGGAAAGATGATATTCGGATAGACAGCGCATTTACCCTTTACTACATGATGATTAATATCGGCTCATGTGTTTCTCTTATCATTACGCCGATTATTGCACATAAATATTCCTATTCAGCGGGCTTTGCTATTGCAGCAATGTGGAACGTGATTACTATTGCATTCTACCTGTATAAAAGAGACTGGGTGAAAAATATTGGTGCTGATGCTGATTTCAAAGTAGTTAACTTGAAAACCTATGCATTATTACTGATGGGATTAATCGCTCTGACATTATTAGGTAGTTGGTTAATAACGCACTATAAATTGATGCAGATACTATTGGTTATTGCCCTAGGTATTGCCCTTACATTTTTTATCAACTATATGCGAAAAGAGTCATGGGCCCAACAGAAAAAGATGATAGTCAGTTTAATATTATTAGGGTTCTCAGTAGTATTCTTCATCTTATATAAGCAAATGCCTACCTCTTTAACTTTCTTTGCTATTCATAATACCCGCCATGAATTTCTTGGCATTCCTTTCGACCCCGTCTCAACCCAAGCATTGAATCCATTCTGGATAATTATCCTCAGCCCATTGTTAGCCATCTTTTATGAGCGCAGTAGTGCTAAAGGTAAAGGCGCCTCATTGCCGCTGAAATTTGCTATGGGTATGTTGTTCTGCTCTATGGCCTTCTTGTGTTTAGCCTACGGTGCTAGCTTCATGGCGGACGAGACAGGTAGGGTATCTGCGTTCTGGCTCATTCTTACACACTTGTTCCAAGGTTTGGGTGAGTTGCTGATCAGTGCCTTGGGTATTTCAGTACTGGCGCAATTGGTGCCTAATCACATGATTGGTTTTACGCTGGGCTTCAGGACGTTGACGTTGGGGATTTCTTCGATGGTTGCAGCTAATCTCGCGGTTTATATTGCTGTGCCTGAATCATCAGGAAGTGTGAACTCGCTGCAGACCCTACCGGTATATGCCAGTTATTTCCTCAAAATAGGTATAGGAGCGTGCATCATGGCATTGATTATGTTCATGACGGCGAGGAAGCTCGATAGCTTGATTGAAAATCGAAATGATGAAGAGAAAGAACAGGTCGAGGCTGCAAGTTGACGAGTCTCAATATTAATCAATGACATCACAAAGGGCCCTCGTGGGCTCTTTGTTTATCACAATTTATCGGGGATCTTATCCATCGATGCCATTTTAGGATAAGGAAGAAGACTAAAAGTGGCTGGAGATAAAATCACTTTCCCATTCGGTGGATTTTGAGCCTTTAAATCGGCGCTGTAACCAGTGTGTGATGTTCTTTAGCATTATGATTGCCCTTATTCGCCTTTAACTTATAACTGGCGGTTAGAATTGGCTTTGATTCTCTAAGTTGGGTTTTACGCTCAAGGGGAGAACAGGTCAATGGTTAAGATGTTCGTACTTTGTGAAACAGGAATTTAGCCAACCTTAACCTTTGATGATTGGGGAAGGGCAAAGAAGATAAATGAATAGCAAAAGTAAGCCATGTTTACCGATAACAAAAGAGCCCATCATTGATGAGCTCTTGATTTGTCTGACTATGTCAAAATATCAATGTCGAAGTATCAGTGAATACGTTTGACGCTATCACGTTCTACCAGTGTCGGTTCAAGCTGGATCACCGTATTGGCCTCATGCTTGTTTTGGATCTTGCTTAGTAGGATATCGACAGCCTGTTGGCCTAGCCTGTGCTTCGGCTGGTGGATAGTCGTTAGCGACGGGGTAATGTATTTCGCCAACTTAATATCGTCATAGCCCACAATGGAGAGATCTTCAGGCACGCGGATGCCTTTTTTGCTGGCGGTATTGATGACGCCCATCGCCATCATATCGTTACAAACGAATAAGGCAGTTGGTAGCGGCCCACGGCCGAATACTTCATTAAAGGCGATCTCCCCGCCTTCACACTCGAAATTACCCGAGGCTATCCATTGTTTGTTAACTTCCAGTCCGGCTTCTTCCATCGCTTGCACATAGCCAGACAAACGTTGCTGGGCAGTCAGTTTATCCAATGGCCCTGTCAGGCAGCCAATTTGGGTATGGCCTTGGTCAATAAGGTGCTTGGTCGCTAGGTAGCCGCCATGATGGGAGTTATCTTGGATCTTGTCGCTCGGGAAATCGATAGGGCCCCAGTCCATCACGACTGTTGGCACCGGTTGGTGGCGAGAGAATAGGTCGAAGGCTTGACCATCGACTTCACTGCACATCAATAACAGGCCGTCGACACGCTTTTGCAGCAGGATATCTAGGCTGTCACGCATGCGGGCCAAATCGCCTTCGGTGTTGCACAGGATCAGGTTATAACCTTGTTCATAGCAGCGGCGCTCAACACCTTTTACTACCTCACCAAAGAACGGGTTGGTCGAGGTGGTCACCAGCATACCAAAAGTACGGGTGTGGTTTACCTTCAGGCTGCGCGCCAAGGCCGATGGGGCATAGTTCAGCTCTTTCACTGCCGCCATAACGCGGACAGAAATGTCTTCACTGACAAAGCGGGTTTTATTCAGGACGTGGCTAACTGTCGAAGTCGAGACCCCTGCAAGTTTTGCTACATCTTTGATTGTCGCCATAGGTTCTCCCTGAACCGTGCCCGGTTGGGCACGGTATCAATAACTTATTGGTGCTCAATAAGAAAGCGTTCCACTTCACGGCGGTGTGGAATAGACGTTTGAGCACCCATTCGGGTGACTGATATTGCAGCAGAAGCATGGGCAAAGCGGATAGCGTCATCCATCGGTTTCTTCTCCTGAAGGCCTGTCAGCAATGCACCGTTGAAGGTATCACCTGCTGCGGTGGTATCTTTGGCATCAACACGGAAGCCCGGGACTTGTCGGCCCTGACCGTTTTCGCTGACCCAAACGCCTTGGCTACCCAAGGTGATCATTACCTGTTTGATCCCTTTTTCATGCAGGGCATCCGCCGCTTTCTGCGCGCTGATGGTATCTGTTACCTTGATACCCGTCAGTAGCTCTGCTTCAGTCTCATTAGGGGTAATCATATCAATATGTTGCAATAAGTCATCCGATAATGGTTGGGCAGGGGCCGGGTTGAGGACAACACGAGTACCTGCTTGCTTGGCCACTTTAGCTGCCGCTTCAATGGTAGCCATCGGGGTTTCTAATTGCATCAACAGCGTATCGGCTTGTTTGATAAGGTTATGGTGCGGCTCGATACGGGCTGGGCTCAAGCAGCCGTTGGCTTCGGCGGAAATCGCAATACTGTTCTCACCCGTTGCCGCTACTTGGATCATCGCAATACCGGTTGGCATGTCTTTTTCAATCATCACACCATCGGTGTTCATGCCATCTTTGGCAAAGGTTTCACGCATCTCGTGGCCGAAGCTGTCATCTCCGACGCAGGCAATGAATGCGATATCAGCACCCAGACGGGCAGCAGCGACTGCTTGGTTTGCCCCTTTACCACCAGGGATCACACAGTAGCTATGGCCATGCAGCGTTTCTCCCGGACGTGGGAAAGAAGCAACTTGCAGAACATGGTCGGCGTTCACACTGCCAAGAACGACTAATTTATTCATATTGGGACCTTTTTGATTCTCATTGGCCAAAATGTATGGCTTAGCAGCTGGGAAAGAGGTGTTTGCTAAGCGATAAACTTTGAAAGTTATTGGGGCTGAAACTAAGGCGCGAAAGGTGAGCCATATCGACGCCTTAGCTTCATGCTTTTCCTAGGACCTAGGACCTAGGACCCAGATTCCAGAATCTGTCCCTTACTCCGAAACCACCTTCAGAGGAACTGGGATGTTTGCTTCAACCTGCTCGCCTTTCAGCATCTTGTCTGCAGTCTCTACACCTAGCGCACCGATTAGATCAGGCTGCTGGGCGATAGTTGCACCTAGCTTGCCACGTTTAACCGCCGCGATACCGTCGTCAGTACCGTCGAAACCAACGATTAGGACATCTTTGCCTGATGCTTGAACTGCACGCAGAGCACCCAATGCCATTTCGTCGTTCTGGGCAAATACGGCTTGTACGTCAGGGTTAGCAGCTAGCATGTTTTCCATTACGTTCAGGCCTTTGGTACGGTCGAAGTCAGCTGGCTGGCTAGCAAGTAGTTCCATGCCACTGCCGTCAACCGCTTGCATGAAGCCTTTACCACGCTCACGGGCCGCAGAAGTACCAGCAATACCTTCTAGCTGGATAACGCGTGCTTTTTCACCCACTTTTTCCATGATGAATTTACCAGCCATTTCACCACCTGCCACGTTGTCAGAGGCAATGTGGCTAACCACTTCACCACGGCTTGCGCCACGGTCTAGGGTCAGGACAGGGATGTTAGAGCGGTTTGCCATGCGGATAGCATTGGAAACGGCATCAGAATCGGTAGGGTTGATTAGAATTGCCTTCACGCCACGTACCGTTAGGTCTTCCACGTTCGAAAGCTCTTTGCTTGGGTCGTTTTGTGAATCAAGAACAATCAGGTTATAGCCCAACTCTTTCGCTTTGGCTTCAGCCCCTTCCTTCATGGTAACGAAGAATGGGTTATTAAGCGTGGAGACAACCATTGCCATTGTGTCCTGCGCGGCAGCCGTAGAGCTGAATGAAGCTGACAGTACAGCGGCAGAGATTAGGGTTGCTAACTTTTTCATTCTATTTTCCTTTCTACATATGTCGGGTGGAGGCGGGCAGGGGGCTACCCGCGTACAGAGGTTGTGTTACTTATTTTTGTTATCTACAAGGACTGCCAGCAGAATAACCACTGCCTTCGCAATCATTTGGTAGTAGGAGGAGACATCCAATAGGTTTAGGGCGTTGTTCAGGAAGCCGATAATCAGTGCACCGATTAAGGTACCCATGATGCGGCCTTTACCACCGGCTAGGCTGGTGCCGCCAAGAACAACCGCTGCAATCGCATCAAGCTCGTAGCCCATACCCGCTGTCGGCTGAGCCGAAGACAGACGAGAGGTAACAATGAGGCCAGCAAGAGCAGCTAGCAGACCACAGATGGCGTAAACCCCAATCTTGACGCGATCCACGTTGATACCAGATAGGCGAGCAGCTGATTCGTTACCGCCCAGAGCGTAGATGTAGCGGCCGAAACGGGTGTGGTTCAGTAGGTACCATACCGCAGCAAACACAATGACCATCAGCCAGATTGGCACAGGGATACCCATTGCATAGCCAGTACCGAACCAAGCAAAGCTGTCAGCAACGTCAGTGAAGCCGGTAGATATAGGTCGACCGTCGGTGTAAACCATGGTCACACCACGTAGCAGGGTCATGGTCACCAGTGTGGCAATGAAGGCCTGGACTTTACCCTTGGCGATAATCACGCCACTGATAGCACCCAGAGCAGCACCGGCCAGCAAGGCGGTAGGTACCGCAATCATTACCGGTACTTCCATCGCGATAAGAGAAGCGGCAAATGCACCACACAAGGCAAGGACCGAACCAACGCTCAGGTCAATACCCGCGGTTAAGATAACCAGTGTCATACCCACAGCAATGATGGCATTGACCGAGGTCTGACGCAGGATATTCAGGATATTGTCGACAGTGAAAAAGTTCGGGTTCAGGAATGACACCACGACAATCAGGAATACAAGGGCTATCAGAGACTTCTGCTCGATTAGCCACTCTTTGCTAAATAGCTTGGCGCTACCGGAGTTTTGTTGTTTGGTCATAGCGTTGCTACTCATGCTGCTACCTCGTTGATTTGTTTACCCACAGCGCAGGCAAGAAGTTTTTCTTGGTCGGCATCTTCAGCCATGAATTCACCGCTGATTTTGCCTTCGTGCATCACCAAAATGCGGTCACTCATGCCGAGTACTTCCGGCATCTCAGAGGAAACAAGAATGATGCTCATCCCTTCTGACTTGAATTGGTTGATTAACTGGTAGATCTCTTTCTTCGCACCAACGTCCACACCCCGGGTCGGTTCATCCAGAATCAATACTTTTGGCTTGGTCATCAAACCCTTGGCGATGGCTACTTTTTGCTGGTTACCACCTGAGAGGTTGCCGATGATCTGGTTGCGAGTCGGTGTCTTGATGTTGAACAGGCGGATGAAATCTTCCACTGCGGTGACTTCGTCGTAGTGCCTTAGCTGAACACCTTTTGACAGTTGCTCTAGCGAGCAAATCGACATGTTTTCTTTCACCGACAGACCAAGGATCAAACCATCACCTTTACGGTCTTCAGAGATATAAGCGATGCCGTTGGCCAGTCCGTCTTGTGGACTCAGTGGGTTAATCACTTTGCCATCAAGAACAATGTCACCAGATTCACGCTGAAGGGCACCGTAAATGACTTTCATCAATTCGGTACGGCCGGCACCCATAAGGCCAGAGATCCCCAATATTTCACCGCGATCCAAGGTGAAACTCACCTCTTTAACACCTGAGCCGGAAAGGTTTTTCACTTCAAGGCAAGTGGTACCGTGTTTGACATCAATGCGAGGGTATTGCTCATCCAGACGACGGCCAACCATCATCTCGATCATGGTATCTTCATCAATATCGGCAACAGCACGTTGGCCGATGAACTTACCGTCACGGAGTACCGTAATATCGTCACAGATCTCGAAGATCTCTTTCAAACGGTGCGAGATATATACGATGCCTGTGCCTTCTTCGCGCAACTCATTGATCACCTTGAACAGGGATTCTGTTTCGGTGTCGGTCAGGGCGTCGGTCGGCTCATCCATAATGATGACCTGAGATTTGAAAGACAGCGCTTTGGCAATCTCAACCATCTGCTGCTCACCAAGGCTCAGTTCGCCAAGCAATGTGCGCGAGCTGTGTTTAACATTGAGGCGAGCTAGCAGGGCATCGGCTTCTTTATACATTTGTGCCCATTTGATGCCGCCAAATGCGTTAGTTTTTTCACGGCCAAGGAAAATGTTTTCGGCAATGGTCAACTCAGGGATTAGGTTCAACTCCTGGTGGATAATGCTGATACCTGCTTCCTGTGAGTGGCGTGGGCCATTGAAGTTAACAGGTTGGCCCTGATAACGGATTTCGCCTGCGTCCATATGGTAGATGCCGGTCAACGCTTTCATCAGTGTTGACTTACCTGCACCGTTTTCACCCATCAAGGCCATCACCTTGCCCGGGTAGACATTCAGGCTGGCTTTATCCAGCGCTTTAACGCCGGGGAATGCCTTTTCGATGTCTTTGAGTTCTAGAATTGGCTGAGTCATAGGGAGTCCTTGCAACTAGGCCTTTTAAAACACAACGCCGGCTTGGAAAATAACATTGGCGTATGGGGTGCATTCACCGGTACGGATCACCGCTTTGCTGTTTTGGGTGTGAACTTTGAATGCTTCATGAGGCACATAAGCGATATTGAACGTTTTTCCGCACATCGCTTCTTCTTCGCGGATAAGGGCAATCAGCGCATCGTGGTGCTCAGGGCTGACTTGCTTGAATTCTTCTGCCATCACCACGCCTTCAATCTGCATTTCGCCCAACAACGCTTTTACTGTCTGGATGAAAGTTGGCACGCCAGGGATAAGGGCAAGGTCAATACGTTGGGTTTCATCTGGGATAGGCAGACCGGCGTCACACACAGTAACTTCATCGGTATGGCCAAGAGTGGCTACCAGATATGACAATTCAGAGTTGATGAGTGCGCTCTTTTTCATGCTTGCACCTTAATTATTGATGGTGGTGATGCTTCTAACGTCGTATGCCAACCGTGGCAGTGTCATCCATGTCTTAATCGAACATCGAAACGATTACGCAATCGTTTCGATGGCGATAAATGTAAAAGCAAACGTTTCGATGCGCACTAATTATGGTTGAAAAATGTGATTGGGCTCAGAAGAAATATGCTTTTAATGAATGTTTTTTGTCCGCTATCAACAACTGAATGCAGTAGATATGTGATTTTTATGTAAGGTTTTGCAAAGGGAGCCTGTTTGCTTTGATATTACATGCACTAAAAGCGTATTATTACGGCGTTATATACCCACACCCTTTAAATGGTTTGGGAGTCCCTCTTAGTTCTTCAATCACCTAAATGGATTGTTCGTGATGGTAACCGTACTACAGCTTCAACCTGTTCTGCTCAGTATTGCCCCTGTTTCGGTGGCAGTTATGCTGTACGCGATGAAGAGAAAGAAAGTGTGGTTGATGCGGTTGTCTTTGATTGGCATGGTGATTTCGGTCATTCTGCTGTTCGCATTCCAGTACCTCGATTACCGGTATTTGGAAAACTGCCTCCAACAGGGTGAGGTCTATAATCCGTTGCAAAATACCTGTATCAAATTTAACTAGCTCAGGGTTGCTAAGATAACCTGTGCGCTGGGGAAGACAGCGCAAGCGTCGTCGCCAATGTTCAGTGTTTGAACCTCGTTACTTGCCTGATCAATCAAGGCACAGATCTCATCGTCTTTGTTGAGCGCGAGGGTGACTTCAACCGAGTTTTCATCTCTATCAATTGCTGTCACTTTCCCCTTCAGCCAATTTTGCTCTGGAGAGGACGTCGCTTTTGCATTATCTGGCAGTTCCTGTGGTAGAGAAGAAGGCAGCTTGATATCAATTGCTGGTCCTTTGATAAGTGCTACCACATCTTTGCCCTGTTGCAGGTTCAGCCGGACTGTACTGCCGTGGGTAATGGTTGCGGTCAAAGTTATTCCGCTTTGCAAAACGACAGTGATCAAATCATGCAGGGCGTGATTTTCGATATCTGCGATGGTTCCGAATAGTTGGTTGCGGGCACTGGTCTGCAATGAAAGTTTGCTCATGACCCCGAGCAAACTATGTAGTGGTACACTGTCATCGTTGAGTGCTTCCAAACCCATCGACTGGATCTGATCTAACAGTTCGTACATTTGTACAAGTCGCTGGCCATGCGTCGTCAACGAGGCGCCACCGCCGCCTTTCCCTCCTTTTTCAGACTCGATGAGAGGAGACTCTGACTGTCTATTCATTTCCTTAACGGCATCGTAAGCTGCTTTGTAGCTAAGCCCTGCTTGTTTAGCCCCCTGGCTAATCGAGCCCGTAAAGGCTATTGCTTTTAGCAATGCGATGCGGCGGGGGTTGGCGAACATTTTTCCCTGTTGCGACAGAGTCAGAATTGCATCGAAGTCCATGTGGGGGTTCCTGAACGGCCTTATTGCTAATAACGTGAACTAGCGTGAGTATCTAAGTGCTTAATTAACGTAGAGTATACCTGATTTTCTAACAGGTTTGGCGATCTCCTTTATCGCTAAGTTTACCTGAGCATTCAATAGGATTGTGATTACCATGAAAAACCAACAAACCTTACTGTTCATTCTCAATGATGCCCCATACGGTTCTGAGCGTTCTTTCAATGGCCTGCGCCTAGCCATTAATCTTGGTGAGCAAAGTGAAGCAGAGACTGATATCAAAATTTTCCTGATGTCTGATGCTGTAAGCTGTGCGTTACCGGCCCAAACACCTGGGGAGGGTTACAATGTCCAGCAAATGCTTGAGATATTGCTAGCTCAAGGCGCTGAAGTGAAATTATGCAAAACGTGCTGTAATGCCCGAGGTCTTTCGTCATTGCCTCTAATCGAAGGTGCTGAAATTGGTACTTTGGATGATTTGTCTTATTGGACATTGCTAGCTGATAAGGTGGTTTCTTTCTAACCTGTGATAGGGCGCAAGGGCGAATAATTCGCCCTTGGTAGGCTATTTAACGGCTAAATACTAAAACACCAGCCCCATCTGAATACCGATGACCGGCCTTTTGTCGAGGTGTTTTGGCGTATACCCTTTATTATACCAATCGGCACCCAAGCGGGCACTCAGCATTGTTTCACCCATAGTCGGTTCAGTTGTGGTGTATTGGAGTCCTACTCCAAATGTTATGCCATCCTCAGAATATTTTTCTAGTAGCTGTACTGAGTTATTGCTTACATCATTACGCGTTGATTTATATTTGGCAAAATAGCCACCTAGTTTGGCATAGGAGGAAAAATATTCATTGACTGGATACATGTATAAAGGTGTGAGTGCAACCGAAAAGGAATCCATGCTCTGGTTTATTTTAGAATTTGATGAATAGGAATACATGTCGATATCGTAATCGAATAGCATAGTACTTTCTAAGTGCCACCTGTTGCTGATTTGAAAGCCCGGCGTAAACTGAAACTGGGTGTTGTCATTATTAAACCCTGCCCCAAACATTGTATATATTTCATGGCCTTGGATAAGGCTAGCGGTTGCATTTGTACAGAACAACAGTCCAACAAGAAGTGTGTGCTTTTTCATGGTATAGAATATTAAAACAAAGATATGCACAAATAATACAGTGTTTTTAATTTGGTGGTGAGACAATCAGCGGAATAGGTGCAGTTTATATGTATGGAAATATGTACTGATTTTTAATGTGTATGAGTCGCATGGGCTTATAGAAGGGTGTTATGAATATACTCATGATAATTAACAGAGCAAAAATATTTTGTTTAATTTTTACTCTGAGAAAATTAAGGGTTCAAAGTGCAAAACTATGAACCCTTCTCTTTTTAGGTCTGACTACTTGCGCGTTGTTGTAATTGAAAGCCAACATTAATGCTATTTGTCATTATTGTATTGCCTTGGATTTTTGAGCTGATTAAGTCAGCAGCTTGGTTTGCCATTGCACTGTAATCAACTTCAATCGCTGTGATCCCCGGATAGCTCTGATGGCAAAAAGCCCCCCCATCGAGACAGGTTATAGCCATTGAATTGGGGACTTTTAAGACCCGGCGCTGGCATTCGAACAATGCGCCCATAGCAATGTTTTCGTGGGTACAGATCAGGGCATCGAGTTCTTGCTCCCGAAGAAGAAGCTTGGCCAACCCTTGTGCTCCTAACTCTATACTGGCTTGCTCATGAGAGGTCAGGAAATGATCGGGTGCGAGATATCCTTCTATCATTGCAGCCTGCCAGCCCCTCAATTGTTTATTCAGGATCGCTTGATCACCATGTCCACCGATAAAGCCGATGTTCTTAAATCCCTGTTCTATAAGCTGCTGGGTCAAGACTTTTGCTGCCTGGTAATGATCGACGCCAACATTTAGATCGATCGCCAGTGGCGTGATTTCGTTAACCTCCAAAACTGGGATATTACAGGTTTCAAGTAGCTTGCGACCTTTGGCCGACCTTTCACTACCAAATAGCACAATGGCGGCGGGACTACTGGCCAGAATATTGGTCAGGATTTTCTCTTCTTGATCCAGGACTCCGCCCGTGTAGCTGATTTGAAGTTGGAAATTACGCTTGGCTAGTTGGGTTTGGAAGGGACCGATAAATTGGCAGCAGGCGCTTTCTGTCATGGAAGGAACCAGCATGGCAATAGTATCACTCTGACCAGAAGCCAGTGCACCGGCGGCTTTATTGGGAATATATCCCAGCTCATCGACTGCCTGTTGGATCTTTTCACGCAGTTTATCTGAAACTTGCTCTGGGGTACGCAATGCTCGAGATACCGTCATCGAACCCACACCTGCGAGTTTGGCGACATCTGCAAGTGTTGCACGACCCGTACTTCGACGTTTTCGAGGCTCAGCCATCGAATCTCCCTACATCTTAAAATAGCATTGCTAACCTTTGGCTATTAGCAATGGTATTTTTATCTAAAAATCAGGTGGTTAAATATACCACTTCAATATCTTCACTGTGAATTACGCATTTTAACCTTGTTAATACCAAGGTTCCAACTGGTTTGCTCGGTCTGTGATATAAAAAATGGTAGCGCTATCACAAAATTTGGTAGCGCTATCAGGTAGCGCTATCAAATGTGATTTGGATCGCTTTATTTGTACCAAACGATCGTTAAAGTGACCCCATCGACACAACTTACCCTATTAAAAAACGAGAAGAGCGATGCTGAAAGAACTGCTAACCCCAGACGTAATTAGCCTTCATGACTCGGCTGAAAACTGGCAACAGGCGATAGAGTTATCTTGCCAGCCACTGATTGATAATGGCGCTATCGAACCAAGTTACGTCGAGGCCATTTTTAAATCACATCAGGAAATGGGGCCTTATTATGTTATCGGCCCTGGCATCGCTATGCCGCATGCTCGCCCTGAGGACGGTGTTAATCGGCTGGCACTTGGCCTAACGGTGATCCGCAATGGTGTTAACTTCGATGCTGATGAAAATGACCCGGTAAAAATGCTGGTGACGCTAGCGGCAACCGATAGCAACAGCCATGTGGATGCTATTGCCCAACTCGCTGAACTCTTTATGAATGAAGAACATGTGGCGCAGATTTGTGCCGCGCAAGATGTGGACGCTATTCGCCGCATCATTGAAACCTATTAATTCAAATGGCTTCGGCCATCCCAATTACAGCGAGTTATTCGCAAACTAATAACGCTTAGAAGTAGAAAGGTAGAATATTATGAAAATTATGGTTGTATGTGGTCACGGTCTTGGTACTAGCCTAATGATGGAAATGAGCCTTAAAGGCATCGTTAAAGAGCTAGAAGTTGCAGCAACTGTCGATCACTGCGATTTGGGTTCGGCGAAAGGTACGGCCTGTGACATTTTTATCGGTACCAACGACATTACTGAACAGTTAGTTGCTCAGGGCGTTGACGGAAAAATTGTCTCGCTAGATAACATGGTCGACAAAAACGCGATGAAAGAGCGTTTGTCAGCAGCCCTAAAAGAACTTGGCGCTCTGTAAGAGGTAGCGATGGAATTTTTCAGTTTCCTAATGAATGACGTGCTGGCCGAGCCAGCCGTCCTTGTCGGCCTGATAGCGCTTATCGGTCTGATTGCCCAGAAAAAACCGGTGACAGAATGTATCAAGGGTACGGTCAAAACCATTATGGGTTTTGTCATCCTCGGCGCAGGTGCGGGCCTGGTGGTTACCTCACTGGGTGACTTCTCGGCTATCTTCACCGAAGCCTTTGGTATTACCGGTGTTGTGCCGAACAACGAAGCCATTGTTTCGATTGCCCAGGAAGCCTTCGGTAAAGAAATGGCGATGATCATGTTCTTTGCCATGTTGGTGAACATCCTGATTGCACGACTTACGCCATGGAAATTTATCTTCCTGACTGGTCACCATACCTTGTTCATGTCAATGATGGTTGCGGCTATCTTGTCGTCGAGCGGTATGACGGGTGTCCCTTTGATTGCTGCAGGTTCATTGGTGGTTGGCTTTGTCATGGTGTTTTTCCCTGCCATTGCCCACAAATACATGAAGCAGGTGACAGGTTCTGATGATGTGGCAATCGGTCACTTCTCTACCATGTCTTACGTGCTGGCAGGTTTCATCGGTAGCAAATTTGGTAACAAAGAGCACTCTACCGAAGATATGGATGTGCCAAAGAGCTTGCTGTTCTTGCGTGATACGCCGGTGGCGATTTCATTCACCATGAGTATTATCTTCTTGATCACCTGTTTGTTCGCTGGTGGTGATTTTGTCCGTGAGGTGAGCGGCGGCAAACACTGGTTCATGTTCTCGCTGATGCAGTCCATCACCTTTGCAGCCGGTGTTTACGTTATCCTACAAGGTGTACGTATGGTTATCGCTGAAATCGTACCTGCATTCAAAGGGATCTCTGACAAACTGGTACCGAACGCAAAACCTGCGCTTGATTGCCCAGTGGTATTCCCATACGCGCCGAATGCGGTATTGGTAGGCTTCCTATCAAGCTTCACTGCCGGACTGTTTGGTATGTTCCTGCTATACATCATGGGGCTGACGGTTATCATCCCAGGTGTAGTACCGCACTTCTTTGTTGGTGCAGCAGCTGGTGTATTCGGTAACGCAACCGGTGGTCGTCGTGGCGCAATGTTGGGTGCATTTGCCCAAGGCCTATTGATCACCTTCCTACCAGTATTCCTATTGCCAGTACTGGGTGACCTTGGCTTTGCCAACACCACCTTCAGTGATGCTGACTTCGGTATTGTAGGTATCTTACTGGGGCTGATTGTCCGCTAATCGCTTAATGCTGATAGAGAAAGCCCGTCACCTTTGCAGTGACGGGCTTTTTTTTAAAAACTAATACCAGCCTGTAGGCCATATACTGGAGCAGTGCTGCGGCCGATATGCGAGAACTCTGTGGTATACCAGTCAAGACCCGCTCTTGCTACAAACTTGGCATTGCCAACAATAGGTGCTGTGGTTGTATATTGAGCACCCATGCCGTAGGTATAACCAAAGTCAGAGTCATTACTTTTATATTTAGTATTTCCGTCTTTTTCTATGTAAGTCGTCGATAGTTTGGTTTTGGAGTATGTCGCACCAAGTTTTCCGTATATGGAAAAGTTATGGTTCAATGGATACATATAAACTGGGGCAAGGGAAATAGTGTATGTATTGCTTTCATACTCGGTTCGAGAGTTATTAAGGTGATTAGCTATTGAAGAGCTATCACTGTTAAATAGCGCAGTTGTTTCAACATACCAACGTTTATAAACTTGACCACCTGCTGTTAATTGTAATCCCGTTGAATAATCATCAGAGAACCCAGCACCAGCCATCGTGTAGACTTCATGATCGGCCAGTGCGCCTGCAAGTACTGATGATGATGCAAGCAAGCAAACTGAGATAACGGTCTTTTTCATAATCCTAACCTTACTGATATTGTTTTATATGTTGATGGAAGCGCAGCAATAATACATTGTTTTATTGGTATTGAAAGAATAAATGAACGGCGTTTTTAATTAAAATGTGTGGAAGTGTGTAATGATTCAGCGGGATTATTTATGGTTTTGTTTTATTTGGCTTCTGATTGCTTTAGGGCTTGGCAGCTTGGTGTAGTTAATATAGACAGCTGCTTTTCAATTGCATTGATGCAAGTAACAACATTAATCGGTGGTTGCCTAGGGTAGGGGTGAAGCGCATACACCGGGTTTGATGCAAGTTGGTGGTCAGGAAATAGAGCGGCAAGTTGTGGTTTTTGCCTAAAAATGTAATCGGGGACAATGCCAACGCCAGCCCCGGATTCAATTAAGCCCAGACAAGTATGGAAAGAGTCGGCACGGCAGGTGATATTGGCGTGGTAATTGTGCTTTTCCTCAATCTTAATGCAATGGGTGAAATGGTGAATGATAGTAGCAGGTTGCCATTGGTTGGCAAGATACCCAGCGTTCTCTTTTTCATTGTCGATAACACTTTGCGTTCCGCACAGCACATCCCTGAATTCCCCGATCCTTCTTTGCATGAGTGCGTTTTCAGAGGAAGCGCCTACCCGGATGGCGAGATCAATCTGTTTCTCCATCAGGTTCAGGGGTTGGTCGCTGCTTATCAGTTCAGGCCGTAATTTTGGATAACACTTCATCAGCGAACCAATGGCAGGGGCGACAAGGGTCGACATCAGGGCATCGGACGACGTTATTACGATTTTACCCTGCGGTTCTTGTTGGCTTTCCAATGCCTGCTGCCAGGCAAAGTCAGCCAGATCATTGAGCTTCTTGCATTCAGCATAGAAGGCCTGTCCTGCTTGGGTCAGGGTTTGGCGACGGGTGGTGCGCTTGAGAAGGCTGATCCCCAGTTCTGTTTCCAGTAACTTGAGGTGTTGGCTTACCACGGATTTTGACAGCCCCAGTCCATCAGCTGCAGCGGTGATCGAACCCGATTCAACGATGTGGGCAAACAATGACATCTGGCGTAGTCGGTTCATTATTATCTCATTTGTTTATTTATCAACACTACATCTATTGTCCGTAAAAACAGAACAGTTATTTCTAATAGGTTTGTTTTTCTATGTTAATTGAGAGCCTACACTTAGGGCAACTTGATAAGCATTCAGAATAAGGATTCAAGATGGACACATTAGCGCGTTGTAAAGCAGGTATCGCGGCTTGGCAGCAGGCATTTAACCAGCAAGATGCAACTGGGTGCGCAGCGCAATACACCGAAGAGTGCGTTATGGAAGCCAAACCGTTTGGTGTTTTCGAAGGGCGCGAAGCGATTCAGGCGTTCTGGCAAAACATCATCGACCAAGGCTTTGCCGATGTTCAATACAGCGACGTGCGCTGGGAAGCAGAAGGGGAGAACGGTTATATCCTGTCATCATCATGGACCATGAACAAGGCCTTTGGTGTGGTACACCGTGAGCATTGGGTAGTGCAGGAAGATGGTCATGCCCGCTTGGTCAGTGATTACTTTGAAGTACAGGGTGAACGATAAATAGGCTCGACAAATCCAGAATGAGATAATTGCCAGTCATAAGAAAAGGGAACAGGTTTTAAGCCTATTCCCTTTTTCGTTTATCGGCTAATACGCTGTGTGCGCATATTAGTGCGAAACGACGGGCTCACAGACCTTGATCGTTGTTTCACCCTGTTTCGCCACACTGTCGAGGTTGGCATCCAGTGGCTGGTCGGTGAAGAGGTAAGTGGCCTCCTTGATATGACCAAGCTCAATGGAGCCTTTTGGAATAAACTTCGACGAGTCCAGCGCGATGATGACATGGCGAGCCGATTTCATGACGGTTTGGGTGATCACCGTCTCGTTCAAATCGTATTCCAGCAAGGTCCCGTCAACATCCATCGATGCTGCACTGGTGATCAGGTAGTCGAAGCGGAAGTGCGAGATGAAATCCAACGCTTCAGTTCCTACGATACCGCCGTTGAAGGCTTTGATCTTGCCGCTCGGTATCAGTACATCAATGCTTTTATTGTTATGCAATACGTTGGCAACACGTAAGCTGTTGGTAATGACCTGAAGATTTTTCTTGTCCGCAAGGTGGCTGGCAATCACTTCGGCTGTGGTACCGATAGTAATAAACACTGTTGAGCCATCTGGGATCATCTCAGCAATTGCCTTGCCGATGGCATGCTTTTGCTCAGTGGCTGAGACCTTACGAACTTCGTAATCTAGGTTGGTTTTACTGGCCGGAGAGCTTGCCCCACCATGGTGACGGATCACTAAGCGCTCTTCGCTGAGCTTTTTGATATCCCTGCGAATAGTCTGCGTAGATACGTCAAGCTTTTCAGCTAGCTCTTCTACGGTGTAATAGCCCTTGTCTATTACAAGTTTTATCAATTTGTCTTGTCTTGGATTCGTCACGTTAAACCCTTTACCGCTTATTTTTACCGCTATTTATTATGTAGTTGGCTATCCACTTCCGATCTGGTCGGGATGCCTTCACGACCACCGCGCTTGGTACACTTTATTGCGGCAACCGTGTTAGAGAAAATCACCGAATCACGAGCAGGCATGGCTTCAGCAACGGCTACAGCCAACGCACCGTGAAAGACATCGCCAGCGCCGGTAGTATCGACAACCTCGACTTTGACACCTGGCTGGTGGCAGAGTTCTTCGTTTTCGAACCAGTAGCAGCCTTTTGAGCCGACTGTCACATAAACTTTGCCTTTTGTCTGTTTCTGAGCGATTTTGAGCCCTTCTATTGGATCACTGCTTCCGGTGAACTTCTCAAGGCCCGGTTCAGAGAATGCCACATGGTCGGCCAGTTTGACCAGATCATCTATTGCATCCGGCGTGATATCTGCGTCCAGTACCGAAGGTATGCTGTGCTGTTTGGCTTGCTCGAGGGCGTATTTTGCCCCTTCCACCCACCTTACATCTGTGAGTACTGTCTTATAGATAGAAAAATCAATTAATTCAAGTAGTTTTGTATCACGTTTTAAAGACGTATCTTGATAGTTGATGATCATTCGCTCGCCTTCGTCATCGACAAGCACAGCAGAGAACGCCGATGAGGCATCAGCAATTTTGACTGCTTTATCAACATTGACACCGTAACCAGCTAACTCGGTCAGCATGGTATCAGCGATGGCATCCTGGCCAACACGGCCAATAAAATCAACATCATGGCCTAGCTTTGCGACGGCAACAGCCGCCGTTGCCGCCGGCCCGCCACCCACTTCGAAGTAATCCTTGGCGACAAATTTACCGCCTTGGGTTGGCAAGCTGTCCACTCGCTGGATCCTATCAAGTACCGTAATTCCTAAACACGCAATAGTCATAGTTATTCTCTTATCTAAATCCGTTGTCTGACGTTATTGGCAATGCACTCACTAAGTGCATCCTTATATCTACAGTATATCCAATATTGACAAAGTGATTGAGATTGCAGTCACAAAACAACTTAAAACGACAAAAAACAACAAAATGTGACATTTGTTGTGGTTGTTTTGTTTCTTAGTGTTTATATTGATTGCAAATCAACCGCGAGAGTAAGGATAAATACATGTCAACAATTGGCTTTATCGGATTAGGACAAATGGGCAGCCCAATGGCGCTGAATCTTATCAAGGGCGGGCACTCACTGCGTGTTTTCGATATCAATACATCCGCTGTTGAAGCGCTAGTCGAGCAGGGCGCGACAGCCGCAAGCTCTCCTGCCGATGCGGCACTGGATGCCGAGTTTGTTGTCACCATGCTGCCAAATGGCACCCTGGTTAAAAACGTATTGTTTGGCGAGTCAGGTATTGTCGAGTCACTAGATAAGAATGCATTGCTTATCGATATGTCGACTATCCACCCGTTTGAAACCGATGCGCTGATCAAGCAGATGAGTGACAAAGGCTTTTCGATGATGGAAGCGCCAGTTGGCCGTACTTCAGATCACGCAGTAAAAGGTGAGCTGCTGATCCTCGCTGGTGGTACCAAAGCGCAAATCGAGCGCGCGCAGCCACTGTTTGACTGCATGGGTTCAGAAACTGTTGACGCAGGCGGTGCGGGTAAAGGTATCCGAGTCAAAATCATCAACAACTACATGAGTATTGCACTGAACGCCCTGTCTGCAGAAGCGGCGACCTTGTCTGAAGCAATTGGTCTGGAGTTTGAAACTGCGCTTGAAGTGATGAGTGGTACACCTGCTGGTAAAGGTCATTTTACAACAACTTGGCCGGGTAAAGTTCTTGCTGGCGATCTGTCACCAGCCTTCATGGTCGATCTTGCCCATAAAGATTTGGGCATTGCCTTGGATCTCGCCAATCAGGTCAATGTACCTATGCCATGTGGCGCGGCATCCCGTGAACTGTACAGCATTACCCGTGCTGCAGGTCGCGGTCGTCAGGACTGGACATCGGTATTTGAACAGTTACGCGTGACATCTGGCCTGGAAGCAAAAATCAAATAATAACCAAGGACAATAACGTGAAACTATCCAGTGAAAACTGGGGTGAAGTTGAAGGTCAATCGCAACCCGTCAAGCTGTTCACCCTCGAAAATAGCCAAGGCATGAAGGTTCAAGTCACCAACTACGGCTGTATCGTTACGTCGGTAGAAACGCCTGACCGTGGCGGTCAATTGGCCGATGTAGTTCTGGGCTACGAGAACCTTGAGCGATATTTAGCCGGGCATCCATTTTTCGGTGCGGTTGCCGGTCGTTATGCCAATCGAATCAAGGATGGTCGCTATGAGTTGGACGGTGAGGTATTCCAACTGGAAACCAATGAGCTACCGACGTCACAGCACATCCATGGTGGCAGCAAAGGGTTTGATAAGTATGTTTGGGACGTTGCCGTCGAACAGCAAAAAGAAGCGATTTACCTTCATTTCAACCGGGTTTCACCGGATGGAGAGTCTGGTTATGGCGGCACTTTACATGTGACACATTCCATAGGCTTGGATGAGCACAACCAGCTGCACTTCAACTTCAAAGCAACCACGGACAAGCCGACGGTCGTTAACCTAGTCAACCATAGCTACTACAACCTAAGTGGCCATGACTCAGGTTTGGTGGACGGCCATGAATTGACGCTTTACGCCGATTTCTACACTCCGGTAAACGAGAACATGATCCCGACTGGCGAGATCCTCGCCGTTAAAGGAACAGGGCTTGATTTTACCCTACCGGTGGAAATTCGCGGCAACAAAGAGAAAGTTCCGGGTGGCGCATTCGACCACAATTTTGTGATTAACCAAAAGCGCAAGCTTGGCGAATATGCCTATGCCGCTGAACTCTACGAACCTCTAACCGGGCGTGTGATGACGGTGCTGACGACCCAACCGGCTGTCCAGTTCTACAACGGGGCCAAGTTGTCGAACAAACCTTGGTTTGGTCGCAATGGCTACAAGTATGAGTCGTTTAATGGGATGTGCCTTGAAACCCAGCATTTCCCGGACAGCCCGAACCAGCCACATTTTCCTAGTGTGCGCCTGAACCCCGGTGAAGTCTTTGAAGAGAAAACCATCCACCGCTTCTCCGTGAAGTAGAGCTTCTCCGGGCAGTATTACCGCTGCCAGTAACAAAGTAGGGGCGGGAAGTCGCCCCTAATCAGGAATTAAATATGGATATGACCGTTGTTTTGGTCTCCCTGATCATTGCATTAGGAGGCTTTACCCAAGGCTTGACCGGGTTTGGCTTGGCCCTTGTATCTGTGCCGCTGCTTTCTATGGTGGTGGACGCAAAAATGGCAGTGCCTATTGCCGGTATTTTTGGATGGCTTGTGACCTTTCCTATTGTTTGGAAAATGCGCCACGCCATTCAATATAAAGCAGGCCTGATCCTGGTTGCAGGCTCCCTTCCTGCCTCAATTGTCGGTGCCAAGCTGCTGGCAAGCCTGCCTTCACAATACATTCTCATCACCATGGGGATCGTACTGATTGTATCGAGTATTCACTCGATGCGAAGCACTAAACCTGCTTTTTCAAAGACGTCGGTGCCAGTGACTGTCGGGACCGGGTTTGCCTCAGGTGTGTTGGGAGCCAGTGTCGGCGAAGCTGGACCGCCGGTGATTGCTTACACATCCATGCAGCCATGGACTGCAGACCAAGCTAAATCAACGCTGGTGTTCTTTTTCATGCTGCAGATGATTGGCGCCATTGTCAGTTTTTGGAATGAAGGACTTTTTACCCCAGATGTAAACAGTCTGGTTGTCTCGGCAATGCCTGCATTTTTAGTGGGGATGACCGGGGGCATGGTGGGATACCACTTCCTGCAGAAATATAAGATCAACTACCACCATATTGTACACGGCCTACTTTTGGTTATCGGTTGTGTGCTAGTGCTCAAGAATGTCAGTTTTTGATTGTTTTTGTTGAAAAGTGATAGATAAATAACAGAATTGAACGCTACTGCCTGTTAATTTCAGTAGCAAAAGAAAATAACGAGGAAACACTTCATGAAATGGATTAATACCCGATCTCATAACGCTTGGCTAGATACAGAAACCGATCGAATCTTTGAATTCGGCAGAAAATCGGTCGTACCAAACGGTTTTGGCTGGGTGGGCAACAACGGCAACATCCGCGAAGAAATGGGCACTCGCCTGTGGATCACCGCGCGTATGCTGCACTGTTACTCGCTGGCAGCGCTGATGGGCCGTCCTGGTGCTTACGATCTGGTTGAGCATGGTATCGCGGCATTAGAAGGTCCTCTGAAAGATAAGGCTCATGGTGGTTGGTACGCGACTATCGACAATGAAGGAGAAGGTATCGTTGATGCGTCCAAGCAGGGTTATCAGCATTGCTTTGTCCTACTCGGTGCAGCCAGTGCCGTAACTACAGGCCACCCGAGGGCTCAGGCACTGTTGGATGAAGCTATTAACGTGTATGAAAACCACTTCTGGTGTGAAGAAAAACAGATGTGTTTCGAGTCTTGGGATGAAACTTTCTGCGAGACGGAAGACTACCGTGGTGGTAATGCGGCAATGCACTCGGTTGAAGCATTCCTGATTGTTTACGATGTAACGAAAGACAAGAAGTGGCTGGAGCGCGCACTGCATATCACTGAGTTCATGATCAACAAGACAGCAAAATCACTGAACTACCGTGTCAACGAGCACTTTGACGCAGACTGGAACCCGCTTCCAGACTACAACAAAGAAACCCCTGCAAGTCACTTCCGTGCATACGGCGGTACACCTGGCCACTGGATCGAGTGGGGCCGTTTGATCTGTCACCTACGTGCGACATTGATTGAAATCGGTGCCGATTGCCCTGATTGGCTACTGGAAGATGCTATCGGCCTGTTTGATGCCACAGTGCGTGATGCATGGTCGGTCGATGGTGCGCCGGGCTTTGTGTACTCTGTAGATTGGGACGGCAAGCCTGTTGTTCGTGAACGTATCCGCTGGGCGCCAGTGGAAGCAATTGGTACTGCTTATGCGCTGTACACTGTCACAGGGGACGAGAAGTACCAGGAATACTACCGTACATGGTGGGATTACTGCCGCACTTACCTGATTGATTACGAAGGTTGTTCTTGGTGGCAAGAGCTGGATACCAACAACCAAGCTGGAACCAGCAAAGTATGGGATGGGAAGCAAGATATCTACCACCTAATGCATTGTCTTGTGATCCCTCGTCTACCTCTGACTCCAGGCCTGGCACCAGCCCTGGCTGCTGGCTTGTTGGATAAGAACATGGGCTAATGTTTTAAAACGACTACCCTCTGACTTGTCGTTTTATGCGTAAAGGTGATGGCTTTCGGGCTGTCACCTTTTTTTGTCTCAGCGCTTGGCCCTGGCCACTTCTCCCCCTGAATGAAATAAGATGTGCTCCAGCACTCATTTTTGTCTATTTATGTCTGTTTTTGTATCTTCTTGTTGGAAAATGATACATAACTAACAGAAATGAACCGTCTGGACTGTTACTTTATTTACAACAACGAACAAACAAGAGAACAAAGAGGAACACTCAACATGGCATACATGTCTGGTAAAACAATGATTCAAGAAGCGTGGAACAACGGATATGCGATCGGCGCTTTCACTGCACACAACCTAGAAACAATCAAAGCAGTCCTGCTGGCTGCCGAAGAAGAACAGTCTCCAATCATGCTCCAGATTGGCCAAAAAGCCATTAATGAGATGGGCATGGAGCCTTTGAAAAACGCTGTTGACTCTCTGATGAAGCATCACAACATCTCAGTGCCAGTATGTATCCACCTAGACCACAGCCGCCAGTTCAAGCAGACCATGGAAGCTGCGCGCTGTAACTTCAATTCCCTGATGTTTGATGGCTCTGCGCTGCCATTCGAAGAGAATGTACGTATTACCAAAGCGGTTGTCGAAGTGGCAAATGTCCTAGGTCTTGGCTCTGAAGGTGAGATCGGCAAAATCGGTGGCACCGAAGATGACATCACGGTTGACGAAAAAGATGCCATGATCACCACGGTTGAAGAGGCGCTGGACTTCTCTGAGCGTACAGGCGTTGATTACCTGGCGGTGTCTATCGGTACTGCACACGGTGTTTATAAAACAACACCAGAGTTGAAATTTGAGCGCTTGTCGGAAATCAAAGAAGCCGTGAAGAAGCCAATCGTACTGCACGGTGGTTCGGGTGTACCCGATGATCAGGTTATCGAAGCTGTTAAGCGTGGTGTCGCCAAGATCAACGTGGATACTGAACTGCGCCAAGGCTTCATTGATGGGGTTCAGGCCCACTGGCGTGCAAATGAGAAAGACTACATTCTTGCTGATGTCATGAATAGCGGCATCGCTGCAATGAAAGAAGTGGTGCAGCACAAGATCCGTCTGTTTGGTTCAAATGGTAAAGCTTAAATCTTATAAAGTGTCCGTTTTTGGCACTTAAGATACATAAAAATGACATGTTTTGTCCGTATGTGAAAATCGTCACGGATTACTGCCACTAATTAAGTTATCAATATAGCGAATTTATCGGACAGCATGTCATTTACCAAACACATAAATGGTCTGGAACAAAAGGGATACACAATGTCTTCACTGAAATCAACGAACGTTATTAGAACTCTTGCTCGTGCCAAACAACAGCATGGCCTGATGCGCTTTTTTCAAGCTGGTATGCAAGGTGCCAATGTTCAAGGTGCAAGTGTTCAAGGCGCTAGTATTCAGGGCGTTAGCGTTCAAGGAAACAGTGAAAAAGACAAAACGAACCCAAAAAACCTCCAGCACTGCACTGTGATTCAACAAGGTGACTGCCTTGTTGTTACAGCACTACCGCTGATTTAACTCTACATTAATCGGGCACCTCTATGGGTACCCACTATAACTATGCCCTCATTCACATTGGATGGTGATTCTATGCTGCGTACTATTGAGAAAGCATTGAATATCGTGACAACACCGTTATCACGACTGTTGCGTCATGTTGCCGGAATACTGCTTTTATTAATGACAGCCATTGTTGTTGCCCAGGTTTTATTTCGCTACGTATTTAATATTCCATTAAGCTGGACGGATGAATCTTCCCGATTCTTAATGATCTATATGACTTATCTGTGTTTACCGTTTGTATATTTAGCAGATAAAAATATAGCCATGACTTTCCTGACAGAAATATTAGAAAAAAAAGCACCGCGCGTTTATTCCTTCTTATTATTGCTAGGCCATATCTCTGCTATGTTGGTGTTCTCTGTCTGGATCACCTTCGGTTGGAACTTCTTCCAAACTGGCTCCGTGATGGCAGATAGCCTGCCAATCCCAATGTATTACGTGTATATCATACCTCCAGTGATGATGGCCGTTACCATGCTGTATGCCGTACAAAAAAGCATTGCATCTATCCGCGGTATGCTTGGCGATTTTGAAGATGTTTCCAAAACAAGCCAAACAGCAGAAATGCTTGAATCAAACAAGCCCGTAGAAGATTCGGATGATACCGAACAACTTGAATTAAAACCGGCGGCGTAAGGGGCAAAACATGGTTTCTCCAATCTTCCTATTATATTTCTTAGTCTTACTTATTATTGGTGTACCGGTATTATTTACCCTTGGCCTGTCACCTATTATTACCCTGTTCCAAAATGAACAGATGTTATTTGCCAATATGCTATACCAGCGCCTCTATTCTGGTTTGGATAGTTTCCTTCTTCTCGCGCTACCATTCTTTATGTTGGCCGGTGAATGTATGACGGCAGGGGGGATTACCCCACGTATTATTGCTTTTGCCCAAACCATGGTACAGCACCTGCGCGGTGGCCTGGGACACGTGGTTATCCTGGCGGCAACTATCTTTGGTGCCTTGACAGGTTCAGCGGTGGCAGCGACATCCGCTATCGGTGGCATGCTGATCCCCGAAATGAAGAAGTACAAGTATGATGCTGGCTATTCGGCAGCGTTGACGGCGGCAGCTACAGTACTGGGTAACATTATTCCACCGTCAGGCATCATGCTTATCTATGCCTTTGTGATGAACACGTCAGTGGCGGCGATGTTCTTGGCAGGCGTCACGCCGGGCATCATCTTCTGTATCGGTTTGATGATTATGAACCGCTACCAGATCCGTAAGTACCCAGCGGTTCAACCAATGGAGCGAGCCCCAGCGATGGAGCGCAGCCAGGCATTTAAACTGGCGATTCTGCCTCTGATGACACCTGTGATTATCTTAGGTGGTATCTACGGCGGTATCTTTACCCCAACCGAGGCTGCTGCAGTCGCCGTTGCTTACGCTATCGTTGTTTCGCTTTACATCATCCGTGCTACCAATGTGAAAGCGACCTACGCCTTGTTTGCCAAGGTGGCTGTAAACGCCGCATCAATCTTGATTATTGTGGCAGCCGCAAGTGGTTTTGCTTCATTGATCAGCCTGTCTGGTGTGTCCACCATGGTGGCCGATTTCATGAATGGCATTACCGACAACCCTTATCTGTTGTTTGCGATTATCAATGTGTTGTTGTTCATCATCGGTATGTTCCTTGATGCTGGCCCTGCCATCCTGATTTTCGCCCCTATCTTTGCCCCAATCATGATCAGCGCCGGTATCGACCCAGTCCACTTCGGTGTCGTGATGTGTGCAAACCTGTCGATTGGTTTGGCGACACCGCCAATGGGACTAGTACTGTTCGTGGCATCGGGCGTATCCAAAGTCTCGGTGGCGGAAATCTCGAAGAAGATTATCCCATTCCTACTGGTTGAAGTGGCGCTGATTTTCTTGATTTCCTGCTTCCCACAACTGGTGATCGGCTTACCTCAACTGTTCGGCATTATGTAGAAGAATTAAAAACTGGCGTGCTTAGGCACAACCTCTAAATTTCCTATAACGGTATAACTATTATGAAAAAAACACTTTTGACATTAGCGACCTCTGCAGCACTTATGGTATCTGGCACTACGCTGGCGGCAACTGAATTCAATGTGGTTCACCTGACGTCGCCTGATAGCTACAACCACCAATCGCTGTTGGTATTCAAAAACCACCTGGAAACCCGTTCGAATGGTGAGTTGAAGGTTAAGATTTACGGTTCAGGCCAGCTTTGTGGCTCGGGCAAAGAATGTATTGCCGGGGTTCAGGCAGGTATGTTCGATTACTTCCCAACTACTGTGTCTGAGATTGCTTACTACTGGAAGCCTGCTGAATCATTTGATTTGCCATACCTTCTACCAAACGACCGTGTGGCAGAGTGTGTGTACGGCAACGATCAGTTCATTGCTGATGTCCGTGGCAATGTCTTGAAGAAAGCGCCGAATGTGCGCTTGATGATGGTGGCAAACTCGGGCGGTTGGCGTAACTTCGCGACCACCAAAAAAGCGGTCAAAACACCGGAAGATGTCAATGGTATGAAGATCCGTACGGTACCGGCCAAAGTTCAGCAGGATCTCGTCAAAGAGCTTGATGGTTCACCGACTCCTATTGCTTGGCCTGAAGTATACACAGCACTCTCTACTGGCGTGGTTGAAGGCACCAAGAATGGCATCGTTGATATTATCCAGAGCCGTTTCCATGAAAGCTTGGACTACCTAACACTGGATGGTCATGCGTATATGGGCGGTGCATGGCTGATGTCTGATATGAAATTCAAGTCACTGTCACCAGAGTTGAAGAAAGTGGTATTGGATGGCATCGACGCTCAGCAGCAGTATCTGATGTCTTACCCGAAGCATAACGAATATGCGTCGTACGAAGCGTTCAAGAAAGCCAACGGCAAGATCTACAACCCTTCTGCGACAGAAAAAGAAGCATTCAAGAAAGCGACTCAGCCAGTAGTTGATAGCTGGGCAAGCAATGCCAATGCCGAAGGCAAAAAGTGGCTAGAGCGCTTCCAAAATGAGATTAAAACCTGTGAAGCGAAAATTGATGCGTCTTACCAGTTATCAATGTAATTCAGTATCTTAAATAGTTTTTTAGTGCCAGCTGATTTCGGCTGGCCTTTTTGATGGGAGAGAAATAGGGTCATGATCAATGACAAGGGTAATCTAAATGCCAAAGCGCAGAAGATCCTGCACGGCCTTGGTGGACTCAATAACTTAGTCGAAGGACAGATTGACAACTGCGCCACTCGCCTTCGTATTCAAGTGGTGGATATTAACGCGGTGGATGAGAATGTACTGCGCCGTCAGGGAGCGCTGGGATTCATTAAGCTGCCGAACAACCAAGTTCAGGTGGTCTTTTTCGATGTCCATGCCATTACAAATGCGTTAAGAAGTGTTATCGCTGCCGAAGTGGCGTAAGCAATAGGCTTTTAGCGGGCCAACGTAAAACGAAAAGCGAGGGAATGCCCCTCGCTTTTTTGTTTCTTGCCAATGGTTATCGAGCTCTCTCAATACATAAGTACAAGCAAGGAATGATAAATAGCACGATCGGGACAGAGAAAAGCAACCCGTAACCAAGGGTCAGGGCCATTGGTCCCATGAATACATCGGTTCCCCCGATCCCGTAAGCGAGCGGCAGTAGGCCAACCACAGTGGTGATTGATGTCAGCAAGATCGGGCGGAGCCGGCTTGTCGAGGCAATGATGACGGCATCAACAGTCGTTTCTCCCTCCTCCCGCTTCTGGTTAATCTGGCTGATCAACACCAGGGCATTGTTGACAACCACACCGCACATCCCCAAGACACCAATCAAAGCGAATAGTGACAGTGGCTGCATGTGCAAGAACAGGGCGGTGATGGAAGCCGTCATGGCAAACGGGATCACACTAATGACGAGCAGGGGCTGAAGCAAGGAGCAGAACATAATAGCAAGGACGAAATAGATACCGAGAATTGCGGCCGGAAAGGCAACAACTATCCCTCCCATGGTTTCTTCGGTAGTTTCCGCCTCACCCCCAATATCGAGCGTGATACTCGAGTCTATTTTACCAGCCAGTGCGGCCCCTAGTTCTTCTGTAATATCATCAGGAGTGAGGCTATCATCGGTAATTTGAGCAGTGACAAGGACTTGGCGGTCGCCGTTAAAGTGCAGTACCAGGCGCGGTGCTTCAACGTACTTGACGTTTGCTAGCCTGCTAAGCGGAACTTGGTTGCCGTCGGCGGTATATATCTTGGTGTTGCGTAGCTCGTCGAGGTTACGGTACTGCTCCAGCAAGATTACCCGCAGTCCGACCTCCTCATCACCAATCCAGGTTGTTGAAATTGTCTCGCCGTCAAATGCTATCCGCAAGGTTGATGCTAGATCGCTCACCGTTAAGCCATAGCGTGCCAACCATTCGTATTGTGGAATGATTTGAAGCTGCTGATCTTGCAAGGCTTCGTTGTGGGTGACTTTGTCCAGGGCAGGGTGGTTGTTTAGCCATTCTGCCACCAATGAAACCGCGTTATCACGGGCGGCTTGATTATGGCCTATCACCCTGACTTCGACAGGCTCTCCTGGTGGGGGCCCGCCGGCATCAACGGTGAATTTTACGAACGGCACACTGTCCAAGTCGCTGAGCTTTGCGCTGAGATCGTCTGCGATTTGATCGGCGCTGCGCCCGCGTTGTTCGAAGTTGGTGAGGTTGATAAGGCCAATACTGACGGGGGTTGAATAAGTCATTTCATAGCTGACCAACTCTTCAGGAGGCATCGCTGAAATAACACGCTCAAGCTCTGCATGGGCATTACGGATTTTATCCATAGGGGTGCCTGGTTTAACTTCGGTATGAACCTCAATGTATTTTGCTGCTTGGGCAGGGAAGAAATCTACTTTCAAACTTGTTAGCAGCCCTCCGCCAAGCACTAAGATCAGGCTTGAGGCGAGCAAGACTTTTTTCTTGTTGTTGATGGTTGTAACCAGCCAATCAGCATAACGTGCAGTGATTGCCTCGAAAGAGATAATAGTCTTGGTTTGTTTCTTTTCCTTTGACAGGGAATCGGCTAAGTGGGCAGGGAGGGTAAAGGTGCACTCGAATAGCGAGAAAATCAATGCCAAGATGACGGTCATCGGGATCACGGCTACTTGCATGCCAAACTCGCCGGGAACAAAAAACATCGGAATAAAAACCAGCACCGTTGTGGTTAGGCTGGCAACGATTGGCTTGTACACCTTGATCGTGCCTTCGATAGCAGCCTCAAGGGGCGGAGCGCCAAGTTCTTTTTGGCGGTAGATACTTTCGGCAATAATTACCGAGTCATCGACGATGATCCCGATAACCAAGAGTAAGGCGGCAAACGTAATACTGTCGAGGGTCATGCCGAGCCCTGGTAGCATAGCCACCACACCAAACACACAGAATGGGATAGAGACAGCTACCCAGAAGGCCACTTGGCGCTTGAGGATCAAGCTCAGCACGATTAACACCAATAGTAGGCCGAGACCCCCATTAGTGGTGACAATGGAGAACTTATCGTCCATGTCTTTGGCGAGATTGAGAGAGGTATGGAAGTCAAATTTACCGTCAAGGCGCTCTTTTTCTGCATCAAGCAGCCCTAAGACACTGTCAATGGCAACACGGACATCGGCGTTGGCACTTTTGGTAATATTGAACAAAATAGCAGGGTGGTTATTGATCATCCCGTATTCGGTTGCTTTCTCGAAAGCATCGCTAACGGTGGCGATGTCTTTAAGCCGTACCATAGCGCCACCGGGTAATACGGTGATCACCAACTGTTCCAACTCTTCAACGTTAGTGACTTGGGTCAGGGTGACGATACGGTGCTCTGATTGCCATGACTCAACAACACCGCCGGACTTGGAAAGGTTTCGGTTGTCGATGGCTTGGGTGACATCGCTGAAAGTCAGTTGGTAGCGCCTCACTTTGCTCGGATCGACTTCAACCCAAAATTCCCGCTCGCGAAACCCGGACATAGTGGCTGTTCCTATTCCAGGGATAGCGCGGATTTTCTTTTCAAGCCCTCGAGCATATTGCTGAAGTTCGCTATAACTCGACTCGCTGGTTACGCCAAAGCGCAGCACTTCAAACGATGAAGTACTCTCTTGCAGCACCAGTGGAGGATCGGAAATATCTTTTGGCAAACCGCTGACCCTGTCGACCGCCTGCTGTATTTTTCTAACGACTTCGGCAATGTCTGCTGATTCATCAACCTCTAATAGGATCAATGAGGTCCCTTCGCTAGACTCGGAAGTCATCTCGCGAATGTTTTGGACTCCCCTGAGCTCTTTCTCGATCTTATTGGTAATATTAAGCTCAATATCCTGTGGAGAGGCACCCGGGTAATGGGTGATAATTTCCACTTCTGGGAATGCAATCTCGGGAAGTTCTTGGAGTTTGATGATATTCATGGAAGCCAGACCAATGGCAAACACCATTATGGTCATGACGCGGGCAAGAAAGCTCCGCTGGGCAAAATAGCTAATCACGTTTCGCATAATGTTTGCCTCTTACACGTCTGTTGTGGCGTGCAAAGCCATACCGGGTAGAAAATGTCCGTTTTCGTTGGTGATTTCAACATCAATCGGGTAGGCCAGCGAAGTCTCATCAAGTTCGACACCGATACGTTTGATCTTGGCGTCGACTTTTACGTCGGGTTTGACATCACTCCATACTTTAATGGCCTGGCCGACCTTCAACTGTGGAATGTCATATTCACTGGCATGAAGTCGAGCAATTATCTTTTTGGTACAGACTAAATGATATAGCGTGGTTCCTTTTTCGACCCAAGAGCCTTTATCTACTGACTTTTTAATTATAAATCCGTCAATTTCTGAATGTATTCTTGTATTGTGTAGATCAATTTCTGACTTTTCTAATTCAATCTGAGCTAATTGCAGCTGAGCTTTAGCTGCTTGGTAGTCGGCTTCTGCGATATCAAGTTCATTTTGCGATAAGCTGTTTTTATTACGGAGCTCTTGGTAGCGTAGATAAAGACTTCTTTTTATTTTTAGATCGGCAGAGACCAGTGCAACATTGGCTTTCTGTTTACGGACCTCGAGTTGAAAATCTTCGGGTGAAATCGTAATCAAGGGTTCACCCCGGTGCACCGGGGTGCCTGGTTGCAGTGGGTGGTTAGCAATCATACCACTCACCTCTGATACAACTTCAATGGCTTGCCTCGCTTCGGCGTTACCAATTAAATCAATCGCATTAACTTGGTAAGAAGGCAAGATAAGATAGATAGCCAAGGCGAGTTTTGATGAGTAATTCATATTATTTCCTTAAAATATGAGTAGATAAATATGTTACTCCTCGTTTTGTGAAAAAGGAGTATACTCGCTCGCAGTTTGTCTTCTACTTTAACAATTGAGATGTATTTATTGAGTATGCTTGTGTCGTTAATATCTGTAGCTGAGCCAGGTATTAAATTTTATCGAGAAATAGTTTTACAGTGAGGAGATAATTTATTTGTGGGGTCTTGTTAAATAAAAATAAGGGTTAGGAAGCATAAAAAAAGCGAGCCGAGGCTCGCTTATATTTTATATTTTTCTGAGAGAGCAACTCCTAGGCGGTTTGGGTGCCTTGTGCTTGCTCTTCTTCGCTAACATCGGTTTCGATAAGTTTGTTGAGGCGCGGTGCCAAGTAGACACAAACCAAACCAACAACGGTCGAAGCGATAGCCAAGGCGTAGAAGTAATTGCCGTAAGAGACCAAGCTTTCAACGGGTGTCATTTCCGCTTCACCTGTTGAGGACAAGCCTGCCACCCAAGCTCCGGCAACTGATGCAAGCGCCAATGTCATATTCCATGCACCATAGATGAAGCCGCGTATACGGCTTGGGAATAGTTTGGCGATGGCAGAGAGACCAAGTGCTGAAATCAACAATTCACCGATAGCAAACAGGAAGTGCGGTGCTGCAATCCAGAATGGGTTGAGCATGCCGTTTTCGTCGCCGAAGTATTGTGAGAAACCAGCAAAACCGAAGGCGGCGGCGCACACCAGCATCCCAAGCGCAAACTTACCGGGCATGGACAGATCTTTGCCTTTCTCACCCAAGGTTGTATAGATGTGGGCAAGGACAGGACTGAGGAAGATAATCCACAAAGGGTTGAAGGACTGGTACGACACTGGGTTGATGGCAATACCGAAGATCTCTGCTTCAACATTATTGATAGCGAAGAAGTTCAGCGACGTTGGCATTTGGTTATACAGTACGAAGAAGGCCAAAGCCTGTCCCATCAGTACCAAACCGACAATCATGCGCTTGCGGCTGATAGGGGCTTCTTTCTTCATCTCTTTGGTGATCAGGAATAGGATCACCAGTGCGGCCATTGCCAATACAAACTGGGCCAGTGGCAAGTTGGTGAGCAGGTAGCTTGCCAATGCGACGGCAATCAGTGCACCAGACAAGAACAGGCTGTTGGTCTTGAATGGGATGGCATGCTTGTCGGCCTCTGTGGCTTTGTTGATCTTTTTGTTGAGCATCAGGTAGGTAATGACGTTCACTGCCATACCAACGCCCGACAAGATAAAGGCCGATGTCCAACCAATGCTGTATGCCATGATAGGCGCGCCCAACTGGGCAACAAATGCACCGATATTGTTGACCATGTAGAACAGGGTATAGGCGCCATCTAGGCGGGGATCATTCTTGTCGTAGGCGGAAGCGATAATGGTCGGTGGAGCAACGCTGCCGATACCGCGGCCAACCGCAACCGTACCCAAGCCGACAAAGACGAAATGTGGTTGGGCAGTGATTGCCGAGTAGGCAATGATGAAATAACCAAGGCCCTGGAAAAAGAATCCCCAGACCAGGGTGCGTTTGGCCCCGAGTATTTTATCGGCAAGCCAACCACCGACAAACAGCATGGCAGCGCCCAGTGCGGCGAATGCCCCGAAAGTGGCGAATGAGGTTTTTTGGTCGATACCCAGCTCATCGCCAAGGAATACCGGCAAGATAGCCCAAAGGCTGTAGAAAGAGAGTGCCCACCAGAATTGGCATGAACAGAGAATATAAAAGGTGATCGGATGTTTCTTTTTCATGTGTAGAGTCCCGCGATTATATTAGTTGTATGTCACTGATTTCTCACAATCTACGTGCCCTGTTTTTCGCAGGGCACGTAACACAAAGGGGGCTTATAGCGCCTTGGTGTAGAAAGTCTTGTAGGCGCGGTACAGTTCGAAAATATCGAACTTGGAAGATAATTCGAATGGAGAGTGCATGGAGAGTAGTGCTGCACCCGCATCAATGGTGTTAATGCCGTAATGCGCAAGGTACTTAGCCACTGTGCCGCCGCCTCCTTCATCAACTTTGCCAAGTAGGCCGGTTTGCCAGCTGATTTCGTGCTCATCAAAGATACGACGTAGGGAGGCAACATACTCTGCATCTGCGTCGTTGGAAGCGACCTTGCCACCATGGCCGGTATATTTGGTCAGAACCAAACCGTACCCCAGCTTGGATGCATTTTGTGCGTCATGGACCGATTCGAACAGCGGGTTGAGGCCGGCGTTCACATCAGATGAGAGGGCGTAAGAGCGCCACAAGCAGCGACGAAGCATTTGGTCGTTGTAGTTATTGCCAGCTTGGCGGATAAGCAACTCACCAACAAAGAATTCCAGATAGCGGGATTCTAAACCTGTGGCACCAGAAGAGCCGATTTCCTCTTTATCTACCAAGAAGCAGACAGCAGTTTGCTCTGGAGTTGGGATATCGAAAATAGCTTCCAGTGAGGTGTAGGCACAGATGCGATCGTCCTGGCCGTAGGCGCCGATCATTCCCTGATCGATACCGACATCGCGGGCTTTTCCTGCAGGAACCAGCATCAGCTCGGCAGAAATGAAATCGGTCTCGCTGATTTCATATTTCTCGAACAGCTTGGTGAGTACGTGGTGCTTCACCTTGTCTTTGACTTTCTCGTCATCAAAAGCCATTGGCACTGAGCCGACAATGATTTGAAGCTCTTCCCCTTTTAGCACTTCGTCTGCTTTTCTGTCTCGTTGCACCTTGCGGTCAAGGTGGGGGAGGAGATCCGGGATAGTGAAGACAGGATCGGTGTCTTCTTCACCAATTGCGATATCAACCCGGCGGCCAGATTTGGTGACTACAACGCCATGTAGGGCAAGAGGGCGGGATGCCCACTGGTATTTTTTGATACCACCGTAATAATGGGTACGCATCAGTGCCAGCTCGTGCTTTTCGTGCATCGGGTTGGGTTTGAGATCGAGGCGAGGTGAGTCAATGTGCGAGACGACAAAGCGGATGCCGTCTTGAATGGCTTGTTGGCCGATAATAGCCAATACAACGTTTTTATTTCTATTGATGAAGTAGGCTTTATCGCCGGGTTTAAGTTGTTGGAAATCTTCTATTGGGTGAAAGCCTTGTTGCTTTGCTTTTTCAATGGCGACACTGACACATTGCCGCTCTGTTTTACCTTTGTCGAGGAAGTGTTTGTAGTCTTCGCAGAAATGGTTGATGTCATTAATTTGAGTGTTATCGAGATTCAGCCAGCCATTTGTATATTGCAGCGTTTCCATTGCTTGTCTCCAAAAGAAGGATTAATTTCAAGTCGAAGACTATCACTCTGCAATAATGGTTTAATGTGAGTTCGATCTGCTTATATAAACAAAAATAACAGGAATTTATGCTAATTTATTGATGATTATGTAATTTAATAT
>NZ_JACSOF010000062.1:0-35657 GCF_014349205.1 Photobacterium sp. BZF1 | reverse complement strand
TCTTTAGGCAGTGTTTCATCAAACTTAAACATCATCGCAATGGTGACTAGCGTCCCGAAGATCAATAGAAACCAGTAGCTTGCCTGCCATTCAAACGTTGAAGAAAGATAACCACCCAGCACAGGCGCGATCAAGGGTGAGAAAATCACCCCCATGCTCACCAAACTGTTAGCGCGATGAAGCTGATCGCCGTCAAAGCAATCACGGGTCACTGTACGACACATCGCCCCGCTACAGCCCGTACCCATCCCTTGGACGAAAGTAGCAACGAGGAACCACTCAAAGCTTGGTGCAAACAGCGCTGCCAATGAGCCCACTAAGAAAATGATCATACCAATAATGATCACTGGCCTACGGCCTACCCTGTCTGACAAAGGACCATAGATAAACTGCGACAAACCATATGGAATCAAATATGCCGCCATCACCGCCTGTAAATATGCCGATTTAACCGAGAAAAAATCCGACATCGCCGGAATAGAAGGCACATACATTGTTTGGGTCATCTGACCCACAGCTGCAAGAATGATTATTAGAAATAACAACCTTGCCATGCTTGAAGAAGTTGATTGCTGTTTCACAGCCAATATCCTCATGACAGAATAATATTTTGGGAAACTGCGCCATCTTTGATGAATTTCATTAACAAACAAAATTTAATGCTGTTTTTGGAGTTAGCGCGGGATATATACTCAAGGAGTTAAGATAAATTAGATTCAACCCCTAATTTGATGATCGGAATCTTATAGCTGAACTCTAATCAAGGCAAGCAGTTAGCAATGCTTGCTGCACGATTGTTTATTATCAATCGCATTAGAAAAAGTAATGAAAAATCGAAGTATTTTACCTGCTGGTTTTCTATCCATTTTTAACTAGCAAGGCTATCACCCCTTCTCGAGTGAATAAAATGCCAAATTTTAAGCAAAAAAAACCCTGCATTAGCAGGGTTTAGAAATCATTGATTTTTAGGTTAATCAAAGTGGAAACGGTGCTTACCGTGGGCCGCTTTGGTTTTTAGGTAATTTTCATTACCATCTTTAAGGTGCGCCTTGGTACCCACGACTTCAGTGATCACAATACCTAGAGCTTCAAGCTCTCGAATCTTTTTCGGATTATTGGTGATCAGGCGAATTTCTTTCAAGCCTAATGCCGTTAGCATATAAGCCGCTTCAGAGAAGTCACGCAGGTCATCACCAAATCCAAGGTGGTTATTCGCTTCATAGGTATTCATGCCCTGGCTTTGTAGCTCATAAGCATCAATCTTGTTATAAAGGCCGATCCCGCGACCTTCTTGGCGCAAATACAGCAGTACCCCGCCCTGCTCACCCATCTTTTCGATGGTCTCATCTAGCTGTTCACCACAATCACAACGAGAAGAATGGAAAACATCACCTGTTAGACATTCAGAATGCATACGCACAAGTGGCGGTATAGAACGCTGATCGGCATTTTGGAAAATGACAGCGACATGTTCTTTGCCAGACTCTAACCCGTTAAATGAAAGCAGTTCAGCAGGAATATCGCTTCTTTGACCGACTTTAAAAGGCACGCGGGCCCTTACTTTAACCATGTTGTTCCTAAGTACTTCTACAGCCAAACCAGTAGCAGCAATCAACTCGATATGAGCCTAACGGTTAAGGCTAGAGGCTTACTGTTTGACTGACTATTCTTTACACAACACCCAGCGGTGGAATACTCGATAGTAAAGCTATCGCTAAGGCATTACTCTTTTACTCGGGTTGATAGCCCACAATGATATCTAAAATTATCGCACTAAAACAGCGCAAAGGCACAGGTTGCTGGTTATCAGAGCAATATTGGCCTCACCCTGCAAGTTATGTTATAACATAACGCAAAATAAGGTAAAACCATAAATTTCTTAAGGATTAGCTCGAGTAAAGCCATAGAAAGCTTTTAGTTTTCGGCTTTGGAAAAGGCTAATCGACATCAAGGTGAAGCACACCACACCGGCCATAATGATAGACATCCGTAACCAGTCGTCCCCCATCATCAAGCGCACATTAACCATATCGTATGTTACCTGCAGCCATTTAAGTCCGACAAGGCCCAAGCTTAATGACATAACATAGGGTATCCATCGATGGCGTATAACCAGCAATAAAGGATAAACGAGTAAAAAAATACAAGGCAGCATGGCACCAAAGCGTAAGAAGTGTGCGGCAAGCAACCAGAAACTCATCACAATAGGGACAATTCGAAAGAACATAATACGCCTCCATTAAGAGGTATTATGTATACACCTTTGATGCCTACTTATAAAGCTATATCTATGCTCTCAATCGGTAAATGATGGCTTAGAAAGCATATAAGCATTTAGGTGCAACTTTTTTCACTCACTCAATACATTCACGCTGTAATATCTAATTGAGTTATGTTTCAATAGCGACCTTTTTGACCGACTCGATACTGATTTAGATGGACAAGACTCTTTGGCTGCGCTGGCGATATCCTATCCTGGTTTTTTTTCTGGGTGCGATAGCTATTGTTTATTCGTCACAACCTATCAGCCTTATATTGTTCAAACATGAAGTTGAGAAACGGCTTGAGAATATCCACCTCTTCTATCAAGAGAGATACCTCAACCTCGGTCAAGAATTAGTTGAACTGGCAAAGGAACTCCGATACACATGTAACCAACATGATATTGCTTTGCTGCGTGATACCATTGAGCAATCATCAGGTATCCAGTTGCTAGAGCTGCAAACCCCTACAGGGGATTGTTCCGTTTATGGTAAGAATGTTCGATTAATTAAAGAGTTCGATAACAGCTCTGCCAGTATCCACCACGAAAACGACTTGTTCAACTACAGTGTCAGCCCTTATCACAACCATCGCCTGAAGGTTCAATATAGGCTTCCTGATGCAAAATTAACCCTGATCACAGAACCGGTACAGAACGTCTTTACCCAAAGTGAAGTTTGCTTTGGCTGCACGGCTATGACACTAGGCCGTGACGGTGAAGAAATCGATGTATTCCCAAGACTCGATACAAAGCAATATACCCATATAGCGAGCAAATATTTCGGGCCAAACTACGCATTCAACGTTTATGCGACGGAAAGTGGCATTACTTACGTTACCGAAAGTGACCTGTTCATCACCCAACTGTTGCTCTTCTTTATGCTGTTATCGGCCTGCCTGATGATCGGGCTGTACCGCACCCCGGAGCGAACCCTAAAAGAGATGATCAGCTATGGCCTGATGAAAAAAGAATTTATCCCCTACTACCAACCCATCGTTGATAGCACAACCGGAGCCATAACGTGTTGTGAAGTGTTGATCCGCTGGCAACGCTCTGACGGTGAGCTAATTTCTCCTAATCAGTTTATCCCAATTGCTGAACACAATGGTCAAATAAAGCTGCTTACCAACTACATCATTGAGCATGTCATCGATCAGTTTGAAGGTGAGCTCATTGCTGACAGTCAATTTTATATCAGTATTAACGTCACCCCGCAGCAGTTGGAAGACGATGAATTTCTCACTACCACAATCAATTTACTCAAGCAAAGAAATGTACCTGCTCACAGACTAGCATTCGAAGTGACAGAGCGGATCCCGTTTAGCGATCTGGCTAAAGCCAGACGCATCATCCAGCACCTGACTGACTTCGGTATCTCCATAAAGCTCGATGATGCCGGAACGGGCTATGGCGGATTTAGTTACCTGCAGAACCTGCCAATTGATACGCTAAAGATCGACAAAATGTTCGTCGATACCATAGGCACCAATGACATAAAGTCTAATATTCTTGACTCCATTATCCTATTTGCTAAGCACGCAGGCTTAAAAATCATTGCCGAAGGTGTGGAAACCAAAGCTCAGGTGGATTATTTGCATCAAAGGGAGATCTACTTGATGCAAGGCTATCATTACGCCAAACCAATGCCGTTCAATGAATTTAAGCAGCATTTACAACAAGATCTGATGATATCGAAGCGCTAAATTAGCTGCGATATTAATCAACCAAACATTTTTTGCGCAACTTCAATTGTTATTTCTGACAGAAACTCTAAAATTGCGCGGTTACATTCCTAAAGCGCCTGCCACTGAGCAGGTCCAGGATAAATTAATTAGTCTTGCTGCTTACTAGCAGTGATTGACGCAGTAAAGGAAACGACATGATTCAAGTAGTTGGTCACAAAAACCCTGATAGCGATAGCATCTGTTCAGCACTTGTTGGTGCTGCTCTTCTTAAAGCTCGTGGCGTTGAAGCTAAAGCTGTTCGTCAAGGTGAAATTAACCGCGAAACTCAGCACATCCTAGCAACTGCAGGCGTAGATCAGCCTGAAATGTGCACTGGCGTTGCTGGTGAGAAAGTTTGGCTTGTTGACTACACTGACTTGGCGCAAGCACCAGACGACATCGCTGAAGCTGAAATCGTAGGTATTGTTGACCACCACCGCCTAGGTGACGTGATGACAGTTAACCCACTTGAAGCATGGATTTGGCCTGTTGGTTGTACTTGTACCATCATGTTCAACCTATTCAAAATGGAAAACGTAGAGATCACTCGCGAATTGGCTACGCTAATGATGTCTGCAATCCTGAGCGATACTGTTGGCTTCGCTTCTCCAACTTGTACTCAAAAAGACAAAGATGCTGTTGCTGAGCTAGCTCCGCTTGCTGGCGTTGAAGATCTTGACCAGTTCATCAAAGATCTTCTGATTGCAAAAACTGACATCCAAGGCCTATCTGCAGCTGAGCTTGTAGAGAAAGACCTAAAAGCTTACCCGTTCAAAGAGCGTAATGTTGTTGTTGGTCAGATCGAGCTTGCTACTCTAGAGCAAGTTGAAGATATGATCGCAGATCTTGAAGCAGATCTTCAGCGTCGTTGTGACGAAGAAGGCCTAGCAATGGCTGCTCTGATGCTTACTGACATCACCACCAGCACTACCCGCCTTCTATACAAAGGTGAGTGGAACGAAGTGCTAGATGCACACGCTAAAGACGGCATGCTAATGATGGAAAACACCCTTAGCCGTAAGAAGCAAGGTTGGCCATGGCTACAGCAAGTACTTGCTTAATCGCCAGTACTTCTGCCAATGAAAAAAGGAACGCATCAGCGTTCCTTTTTTATTACAAGCTCTCTTACAAACCTATTATTTGCTGCGTTTTACTGCTGAAGTTTCATTAAGAATGTCGGCAAAATGCGAGACAAACTCACGGCCAATGAGTTTTCCTTCACGATAATCTATTTCCAAATCATCCTTGCTGCTCAACAATGCCCTGCTCTTGAGGCTTTTTTCCGGCGCGATCTGGATAATCTGCAGGCCTTCCGGCGGTGACAACATAAACTCATGAGCACCTTGGTATGTGGAGTAGTAGCGGTTCAGCATATCGATCACCTCTAGACGCTTGCTATTACCGGTAAGCGCCAAGAACCGCTCGATATTATCAGCCGAAAGTAAACTCCACCCTTTCCCTTTGCTCTCGATTGTCTGCTCACGATCGGATTCTAGTTGCTCTGGCGATGCTAACGGATCTTTATCTCGCCAGTTTGATTTCCAGCTCTCAAACTTCGTCGTCAGTTCACCGTGGAGAGATTTCACTTTATCTAGAGACTGATTAAGGCTCAGGCGCTCAATATACTCAGGCAGTGCCGTTTCTACTTTGCTGCGCCAATCATCGAAGCGGCGACCTTCACTACCCGGCAGCAATACTGGCTCGGTTCTGACGACTATCACCAAATCAGCCCCTCGCTGCCACGCCTCCTTGACGGGAACTGCGGCACTAACGCCACCATCAACCCATTCCAAGTCATCAATATTCACCGGTAAATTATAAATTACGGGTATCGCACACGATGCACGAAGTACTTCGCACCAGTTGTCTTGATACATCGGCATGTAAATATCCTGCAGGGTATCTTTTCGCGTCGCACAAGCTAACGCCGTGCGGTGCTTTAGCACATCACGAGCCTTCAAGACATCAAGCGGAATGGCTCCATGTGACCGGACCTCTTCCAGAGCCCAGTCAAGGTTCATTGATTTCTGTTGGCTCAAATACTTATAGAGGTTGAAAAACTCATTGTCAGTGGTGTAGTTAACAATGAATTCATATCCAAAACGAGGCTGGCGGCTAATAAAGGAGGACAGGTTGAGTGCGCCGGCAGAAGTGCCGATGTAGAGCTCAAAGGGATCAAAGCCACTTTCCAAAAAAGCATCAAAAACGCCAGCTGTAAAAATACCGCGCTGCCCGCCTCCCTGTACAACAAGCGCTATTTTTTTCTGTTTCGCATTCAGTAACTGGCGCGAAAAGTTGTTAATTAAAGGTAAATCGAATGCCTTAAGGCTAAACGGTAAATGGTTTGTCATACCCCTGACTCACAAACTACAAAAATCCATCCCAGCCAGTATACCTTCCTTAGTTTGATAAAACTTAATATCAACGACAAAATTTTGCTATATTAATAACTTACGCAGTAACTGAAACGAGACCAAAGCCCATAATGACAGTCATGGTGATGATTGCTGTTAACACAGCGTACTTAAATTCAGATTCCATAATAATTCCCTACTCCATTTGGGCACTTAACAAACTGTTAACTCTATTTTAGGGAGAGTTCAAGATTCTGGCTAATGAAAAAGCAATAATTTAAGAAAGCTGTCACACTAAACATTATATTTGCGCTATGGATAATGATATGAAAACTGGACATTTGTTTATCATTGCCGCGGGATTAATAACGGCATCGCACTCAGCTACGGCCAACACTATCTATGTCACGCCTTATGTTGGATATACTTTTTCAAATGGCATTACTGATGATAACGGCATCGAAATAGAGCCAGAAAGTGACCCGCATTATGCCATCAGTATTGAAACCGATTTAGACCAAGGCCGTGTCGGCCTGTTTGTCAGCCACCAGCCCACTGACTACGAGACTTTCTCAAACTCCGGCTCACTCACGTACGTACATTTTCAAAGCTCACTACGTTTCGATACGTTTACTCACTTTGATACCTACCTAGGTGCAAGCATTGGTACGACCATTATTGATGCTGACTGGAGCGACAAAGATATGGTGTTCTCTGGGGGCTTTTTAGGTGGTGTTGAGTACAAATTTACACCAAATTTCTCAGTACTGCTTGAAGGGCGTTGGTTGGCCAACCTAATGGATGGTGATACCACAACTATCTGTAACCTGCCTGAAGGTAACCAAACTTGTAGTATCAGAGTCGACTCCGAATGGCTAACCCAATTCCAAACCAATCTTGGCTTTACCTTCTCATTCTAAGTATCTCGGCATCAGTTCGGCATCCCGACATCAGCCTCCACACATTAGCCTCCAGCGCTGATGTGTGGAAAAACTGATTTTCAGCCATTATTCAGAGATTACCGTTAAGTTTGTAAAATAATATTTCCCTCCAAGCATTTTCCATCTCGGCAGTTTTTTTCACCTATTAGCAGAAGATCACAGTTTTCTTGTCTGGAATACAAAGCAAAACCAACAATTAACAACTGGCCAATTGTTAGTTTACAACCTTACTCTCTATTGCTTTACATAATTACTCTAGTTAATCTCGTCCCATCAGCGTGGTCTTACCTTTCAATTCACACGCTAAGTATTGATATTAATTGGAATAATTCTCTGACCAATCCTATTTCTATAGTGATTTGCAGTACATAAGGAGATGTATATGAAACGAGAACAATGGGGCTCTCGCGCAGGGTTTATCCTTGCCGCAGTTGGCTCTGCAATTGGCCTAGGAAACATCTGGCGTTTCCCGTATATGGCTTACGAAAATGGTGGTGGCGCCTTTTTTATCCCTTACCTTTTTGCCATGCTCACCGCCGGTATCCCGTTTATGATCATGGAGTTCAGCCTTGGCCATAAACTACGCGGTGCCGCGCCAAGGGCTTTCTCCAAACTGGGTATGAAGTTCGAATGGCTAGGTTGGTTCCAGGTATTTATCGCAGCCATTATCGCTGTTTACTATGTTGCGATTATCGGCTGGGCAATTTCCTACCTAAGTTACTCATTCACCCAAAGTTGGGGGAGCGACACCAATGGTTTCTTCTTCGGTGAATACCTCAAACTGGGCGACAATACACCGAGTCAGCTAGGCAGCCTGCAAAGCCATATTGCCATTCCGATGGCTATTGCATGGGCGATTACCTTTGCCGCAGTCTTTACTGGCGTCAAAGGCGGTATTGAACGCGCCAGTAAAATCATGATGCCTTTATTATTTATCATGGTGGTTGCACTGATTGGACGCGTAATCTTCCTACCGGGTGCTCTGGATGGCCTGAACTACCTATTCCAGCCAGATTTCAGCAAGATTATGGATGCCAAGGTATGGTCAGCAGCTTATGGTCAGATCTTCTTCACCTTGAGTGTGGGTTTCGCCATCATGATTGCTTACTCAAGCTACCTGCCTGAGAAGTCTGATATCAACAACAACGCTTTCATGACGGTACTAATCAACTGTGGCTTCTCTATCACCGCAGGTGTATTGATTTTCGGCGTGTTGGGATACATGGCTCAAGAGCAGGCCAAACCGATCACAGAAGTTGTTTCGGCAGGTGTGGGCTTGGCATTCGTCACTATCCCGGCCGCTATCAACCTGCTACCGGCTCCGTTTATTCTTGGCCCACTATTCTTCTTGGCGCTGGTTGTTGCAGGCCTTAGCTCGCACATTTCAATTATCGAAGCGGTAACCTCTGCCATCATCGATAAGCTGAAGATCACCCGTAAACTTGCAGCCTCTTTGGTATGCGGCATCGGCTTCATTGTATCCATGGCCTTTGCCACCAATGGCGGCCTACTGTTGCTGGATTTGGTTGACTACTTCATTAACAACGTTGCACTGCTGGCCAGCTGCTTGGTTGAGCTAGTGGTTATTGCATGGCTGCTTAAAGTGTCTGACATCCGTAGCTATGTAAACAGCATCTCGGAATTCAGCATCGGAAAATGGTTTGAAATCTGTATCCGCTTCCTGAGCCCGGCAATGCTAGCGGTTATCCTAGGTACTAACCTTGTGAACACCTTCAATGATGGCTACGGCGGTTATGAAGCCTCTGATCTACTGATGCTAGGTTGGGGTCTGGTTGCAGCAATGTTTGTTGTTGCCGTTATCATCAATGTTTCGTCAAAACCACAGCTTCAGCAGGAGGCAAAACTATGACCACTGGTGCGATTATTATGATGCTTTTCGGCTTGGGCATTACATGGGGTGGCGCAGCGTACTGCATCTCTGTGGCAATGAAGAAGCAATAGGTAAAGACTAAGTAATCAAAAAGGAGGCATTTCGCCTCCTTTTTTTGTTCCGAGGAAGCAGTAAATATGTTAACAATGATGCATTCCCATAAAGAATTCTTTTCCTTATGGCAATCAGATAGCTACAATCGGATGTCATATGATGGCAAATGAAAAACAACAGCTTAAAAATAGAGCAAGCTATCAGATCAGATTTATCTGTTGAGCCCAACGAAAATAAAGAATCAAGGATTTGAAATGAAGTTAGCAGCATTAGTACTCTCAGCGGCACTCATCCCCTCTGTCACTTTGGCTTCTTCATCCAGTTGCGAAAGTGATAAATACCACCAATACATTGACGCTTCGCTCAACTGGTATGAAAACCTCGTCGAACTGGCTGTAGAGAAAGAGCCTAATCTCAAAGAAGTGGGCGATTGGTTTCTAGAAGGACGTAAACACCATTTCGAACTCAGTCGCGATGCCTTCGATTGGTACCTGGCCAACGACAAAGAAAAGCTCGCCCTATCCCTACCTGTTGAGTCTTGGCTAAATCTCACTCAGCAGGATGTCAAAGCCCTATCAGAGCAAGACTCAGAATTAGGCAAAGCGGCAAAATTGGCTTTTGATGACCGCCAAAGTAAACCACACCCGCAAAACTACGCATTACGAAGTGCTTTTGCTGAACTGTTAACCCATCCGGGCAACATTGAAAAACCACTCAATGCCTATAACGAAAAAATGGCTGCGATTGCTGAAATGGAATGTAAGTAATCACACTAATAGTGGCTCAATATAAATTTTATATAAATTGGGCTACTTTCTTATTTTTTTCAATTGCATACCTCAATTGATTCATAGAAGATTAACGGTTTTTTGCTACAGTCAATCCACCCTTTTTCGCCATGAATCCCTTTGATTAGGAAGGACCCAAGATGACAAAACGGTACGCTAACGCATTATGCATTCTTCTCCCAGCGGCTTGTTTATCCACACAAGCACTAGCCAACCAGCCACAGCCTTGGTCTGCCGGTTTCAATGCTGATATCTCTGTGTTAGCAGGCTACACCCAAAGCACCTCTCCCTTTAACACGGATGGGAGCAGTACCATATCTGACTTTGGCAAAGCAGAGAGTGAGAGCAATTTTCTGGTTGCCCCTCTGGGCACCATCAGTTACACCACCCAAGATTTGAATAACCAAATCTATTTCGGTACCAGCCGTTCCGATCTAGCGTTTGGCCGCTTCCACCTTGAACTGGGCTACAAGCGCAAGTTAGAAGATAACAGTACGCTGGTCTTCAGTTACGTTCCCGGCCTTATTTCAAGTGAAACCTGGCAAGACCCGTATTTGCTTGACCAACCCCGTGCAAAAACAGACAGCAAAATAAAAGGGCTACGTTTCCAATACAACCAGATCTTGGGAAGCAACTTTTCTCTTGAGCTATCCGGTGGTAATCAAGATATCGATGATGAGAAAAGTGGACAGGCTGACTACTCCCCTGAGGAGCAAAAATTACTCGACCGCCAGTCAGACATATACTTTGCCGAACTAACCCACTTCCAACCATTAAGCCGCACGCAATTTTTACGTACTGCGCTTAACTATACCCGTAATAGCGCAGAGGGTGATGCAATGGCCAGCGACGCTTACGGCGCAGAGATTGGTATCGTTCAGGCAATCAACAAAGCTAGCTTTGCCCTAACCTTCAGCTATACCTATGCTGACTTCGATGAACAAAACCCTGTTTTCACCCGTACCCAACAAGATGACCGCTGGGGCGTGTTCCTAGCATCGCAATACAACGAGCCAATGGGCTGGGAAAACTGGAATTTAGTCTCGCTTGTAGGCTATAACCAAAGTAACTCTAACATCAGTTTTTATGATGAAGAAAGCTTCCTATTCACAGTGGGTATGAACTACCGTTTCTAATTTTTTTCGACAGCGGCGGCAAATTGCATTAAATTAGCTGCAATTTGCCGAAAAAGTTACAAGTTATTAATCGTTATGGCAGTAGTGGATAACAAAAAAGCCGATGCAACCCAAGAGTCGCTGCATCGCATTTTTACAGTGCCGGAAGCACCCGAGTCGACCCTAGGGCGAATCGAAAAAGAGATTTCAGAGAACCTCAATGCGTTCTTACAAACGCATATTGCTGCCCGCGAAAAGCCTTTGGCAGAAATCGAGAAGGACTTCTTGTCCGCCGATATTCCCGAGGCTCCGAGCTTTGTTTCTGATCATACCCATTTCCTTTTGGACAAGCTGGTCGCACAGTCCGTGCATACCTCTGCACCGACGTTTATCGGTCATATGACATCAGCCCTACCCTACTTCTTGATGCCGCTGTCCAAGATCATGATAGGTTTGAACCAGAACCTAGTTAAGATCGAGACTTCCAAAGCGTTTACACCGTTGGAACGCCAAGTATTAGGCATGCTGCATAACCTGATTTACAGCGAGGAAGATGCCTTCTACCAACAGTGGATGCACAGTGCCAACCACTCCCTTGGGGCATTTTGCTCTGGCGGTACGATTGCAAACATCACCGCCCTTTGGGTGGCGCGAAATAGCGCCCTCAAGCCGGATGGTGACTTTAGAGGTGTCGCGCAGGAAGGCCTGTTCAAAGCCATGAAGCATTATGGCTATGAAGATTTGGTTGTGCTGGTTTCCGAACGAGGTCATTACTCGCTTAAGAAAGCCGCAGATGTCTTGGGGCTTGGTAGGGATTGCCTGATCCCTGTCAAAACCGACAGCCAGAACCGTGTTCGGGTTGATGAAATGCGCAGCAAGCTTGAAGAGCTCAAGCAAAACAATATCAAAGCCTTTGCCATTGTTGGCGTAGCCGGCACAACGGAAACCGGTAATATTGACCCTCTTGAGGAGTTGGCTGATTTGGCTCAGGAATATGACTGCCATTTCCATGTCGATGCGGCTTGGGGTGGTGCGACGCTGATGTCCAACACTTATCGCCCACTGCTAAAAGGGATCGAGCGTGCTGACTCTGTCACCATTGATGCCCATAAGCAGCTATATGTGCCAATGGGTGCCGGTATGGTCATCTTCAAAAACCCAGCCCTGATGACGGCTATCGAGCACCATGCTGAGTATATTCTGCGTAAAGGCTCCAAAGACCTTGGTAGCCATACTCTGGAAGGCTCACGAAGCGGTATGGCGATGCTGTTATATGCCAGCCTTAATATCATTAGCCGCCCAGGCTATGAAATGCTGATCAACACCAGTATCGAAAAGGCCAAGTACTTTGCCTCTTTGATTGATCAAAATCCAGATTTTGAGCTGATTTCAGAGCCTGAACTGTGCTTGCTGACCTATCGCTATGCGCCTGCTCGTACGCAAGAAGCCCTACGCCTTGCCGATCCGGCTCAACGTGAAGAGTTGTTGGCTGCCCTTGATGATATGACCAAATTCATCCAGAAGCGCCAGCGTGAGTCTGGTAAATCGTTTGTATCTCGTACCCGTATTACGCCAGAGGCATGGGACCGCAGGCTAACTACCGTTTTCCGGGTAGTACTTGCCAACCCTCTAACCACAGAGCAGATCCTCAAAGATGTACTGGATGAGCAAAAAGACATAGCCAAGCAGAGCTTGATCAGCTTCCCTAAAATCAACATGCTCACCGAGAGTATTCTCAATCAGCAAGTCGCACTCTGAATGCACTCGCAACGAAAAATGTATGATTGGAAAGCCTGGCGAAAGTCAGGCTTTTTTACTTCAATGACCCCTTCTAGCAGTAAATGCCTTAATAGCCGATTTCATATTTCTTCACAGCCTGCCTCAAAAGCCACCAGCCGCCACAAAATAATTTATACCAAGCACTTAACTGCTTGAACAAACACCACTACAAAGCTTAAATACTAACCAAACAGTCATTTCATCTAGTACCAACGACCAATCTAGAGCTTTGATTCACATACAAACAAACCCAAAACGCGCAACCAAATATTAACTTTTAGCCATTAAATATAAAATAACAGGTGAATGTCTTATTATTGAGACTCTTCTAACTATTCATAACGCGTAACAAAAATTGATCCAAATCAACAAAAGTGCCGGTAAAAGCGATCAAAAAAGGCCGGTATCCTATGGATATCGGCCTATTTATTACAAATTATTTCAGCGCATCAGTACATCAATGCCAGGTTATCAGTCACCTGCAAACATGTAACCTTCACCATGAACCGTAACAAAAATCTGCGGGTTTTTCGGGTCAACTTCCATCTTTGAACGCATGCGTCGGATAAGTACATCTATTGTACGGTCGTTCGGCGCTTCTACCCGGTGGCTGAGCATATTGAGGATGCGCTCGCGGCTAAGCACAACATTCGGGTGGGAAGAGAATGCTACCAGCAATTCATACTCAGCTTTGGTCAATTTAACCGGCACACCGTTATGAGTCAGCGCCCGCTTATTAATATCAAATTGCCAATCCCCAAAGCGGATAATGCTGTCTTCCTGCATCTCAACAATGGTTTCATCACGTGCTTTTTCGACAAGAGAGATACGCCACAGCAGGTTTTTGACCCTTACTAAAAGCTCACGCAATTCAAAAGGTTTTGTCACGTAGTCATCGGCACCCATCTCCAAGCCGACAATACGATCAATGCTGTCTGTACGCCCTGTAACCAGGATGATACCCACTTCTGAACGGCTTCTCAGTTCACGCGTCAGCATCAGGCCATCTTCGCCAGGAAGGTTAATATCGAGCATGACCAGATCGATCTTTTCACTGGCCATGACTTCGCGCATTTGGGCGCCACTTTCGGCCTGACTGACTTTATATCCCTCGTTCTCAAAGTACCCAACCAATTTGGTACGGGTAACAATTTCATCCTCTACTACAAGTACGTGATGACTCATTTCTTTCTCTTTATGTCTTATTTACTGTTCTATAAAACGTTAGCACAGGAGGCAGCTATTCACAATTTGTCATAATCCCGCAAATCCTGTTCACTGCCGCCATTAACCTTATTCACATCGTGGAATTAAGATTACCTCATAAAAATTTATACGTCACCGTAGTTTACGGCAGACATTCATTCTAAATTGGAATCTTCCACTATGAAAAAACTTTGGCAAATGTTGACTAAGCCTAGCAGCAAGTATTCGATTCTTGCGCTGGTCTTGGTTGGTATTGGTATCACTTTGGCGGGTGTTGTGACCGTTCATAAGAGTTTTGAATTCGCATCTACAACAGAATTCTGTACTTCTTGCCACACAATGGAACAGAACTACGAAGAGTACAAACAAAGCATCCACTTCAAAAATGCCTCTGGTGTTCGTGCCGAGTGTGTTGACTGTCACCAGCCAAAAGATTTGCCAGGCAAGGTTCAGCGTAAACTTGGCGCATGGAAAGACGTATACAACCACTTCATCACCAAGAAGATCGATACCCCGGAGAAACTGGAAGAGCATCGTCTAGAACTGGCGACGGCCGTTTGGGATCGCATGAAGAGCCAGAACTCCAAAACCTGTAAGAGCTGTCACTCTTACGATGCAATGGATCACAGCAAGCAGTCTGCACAAGCCGCTTTCGAAATGAACAAAGCTGCCGCAGAAGACATGAACTGTATCGAGTGTCACAAAGGTATTGCCCACGAACTGCCAAACATGGCAGGCGGCTTCCAGAAAGACTTCGAAGAGCTTCAGGCAACAGCTAGCTCTCAAGGTGCGGTGGCTGAGACTCTATATTCACTTAGCGAGAAAAATATCTTTGCCGTTGCTGACGCAAACAGCACAGTATCAGGCAGCCTACTACCTGCTTCAGAAGTGACTGTCCTAGAGCGCGACGGTGACATGATGAAAGTTAAGATTGACGGCTGGCTAGAGAAAGAAGGTCGTGGCCGAGTTCTGACTGAATACATGGGTAAACGTGTATTCAAAGCAACAATCCGTGGCGAAGTGAAAGAGTCAGAGCAGCTTATCGAAGAGCAAACAGACGCATCGACCAACATTGTATGGCAGCACGTTTCTGTTGAAGGCTGGATCACCAAAGATGACATGATTGATGACATCCAACCTATCTGGAACTACGCAGAGGGCATGTACGGTTCAACCTGTACTGCATGTCACGCAGCACCGGCACCTGGCCATTTTACTGCAAACGGTTGGATCTCAAGCCTGAACGGCATGAGCGCGTACTACCGTCTAAGCAAAACTGAAGAGCGCACCCTTCTGAAGTACCTTCAGAACCACGGTAGTGACACCGGCGGCGCTGGCGCACATTAATTCCTAATTAGCAGAGGGGAAGCCCCACTTCCCCTCCCAAGCAAAAGAATTTAAATTTAAGGAATTGCTCAATGGCAACTCAAATTCTAAACAAAGGCATCTCTCGCCGTCGTTTCCTATCAGGCATGGTTGCAGCAAGTGCTGCATCAGTGGTTGGTACTAGCCTGCTTGCGCCGCGTAACGCTATGGCTGCCACCGAGACCAAAGCAAACTTCTCTGGTGAGGTGCTATCTGGCTCCCACTGGGGTGCATTCCGCGCCAAGGTTGAGAACGGAGTATGGGTTGATACCGTACCGTTCGAAAAAGACAAGCACCCTACCACGATGATCGACGGTGTCCGTGAAGTGGTTTACAACCCTGCACGTGTTAAGTACCCGATGGTACGTCTTGACTGGTTGAAGCACGGTTACAAGTCTGACACTACCCAACGTGGCGACAACCGCTTCGTTCGTGTGCCTTGGTCACAGGCTTTGGACTTTTTCTACCATGAGATGGAACGTATCCAAAACAACTATGGCCCGAGCGCACTTTACGCTGGCCATACCGGTTGGCAGTCAGTAGGTAAACTGCACTCTGCAGGTACCATGATGATGCGTGCTATCGGTCTGCACGGTACTTTCCTTGCTAAAATGGGCGACTACTCAACGGGTGCAGCGCAAGTCGTACTGCCTTATGTTGCCGGCGCAATGGAAGTTTACGAGCAGCAGACCTCTTGGCCGCTAGTCCTCGAGCACTCAGACACCATCGTGATCTGGGGTTCTGATCCGATTAAAAACCTGCAGGTTGGTTGGTTGGTTCCAGACCACAGCCCGTACGCTTACTTCGATCAGCTTGCCGAGAAAGTGAAAAACAACGAAATCAAGGTTATCTATGTTGATCCAGTTGTTTCAGATACCCAGAAATTTGTTGGTGGTGAGCAGGTTAAGGTAAACCCACAAACCGACGTTCCATTGATGCTGGCTATCGCCCATACGCTTTACACCGAGAACCTTTACAACAAAGAGTTCATGGCTGACTACACCACAGGTTTCGACAAGTTCTTGCCTTACCTGCTCGGTGAAAATGACAACACACCAAAAACACCGGAGTGGGCAGCGAAAATCTGTGGCATCGACGCGGATACTATCCGTGAACTTGCTCGTCAAATGGCTTCTGGCCGCACCCAGATTATCGGTGGCTGGTGTCTACAGCGCATGCAGCACGGTGAGCAGTACGCGTGGATGCTGGTTGTTGTTGCCGCAATGCTTGGTCAAATTGGCCTACCGGGCGGTGGCTTCGGCTTCGGCTGGCACTATAACGATGCAGGTTCCGTAACCTCTGCAGGTCCGCTTATGTCTGGTTTCAGTGGCGTGACTGGCGTTGACCCGATCCATAACGGCTCATACAAGGGTTACTCAAACTTTATTCCTGTTGCGCGTTTTGTCGACTGTATTGAAAACCCTGGCAAAACTATCGACTGGAACGGCCACCCAGTGAAGTTCCCAGAAATGAAGATGGCGATCTTCTGTGGTAACAACCCGTTCCACCACCATCAGGATCGCAACAAGATGATCAAGACCTGGCGTAAGCTGGAAACGGTTGTCTCTGTCGACCACCAGTGGACTGCAACATGTCGTTTTGCCGATATCGTTCTTCCTGCTACCACTACGCACGAGCGTAATGACATCGAGCAGTACGGTAACCACTCTAATGCCGGTATCATTGCCCTACCGAAAGTGGTTGAGCCAATGTACGAAGCGAAAGATGATTTCGATATCTTCCGTGAGCTATGCCGCCGCTATGACCGTGAAGAAGCCTTTACCGAAGGTAAATCACAGATGGAATGGATTGAACAGTTCTACAACGGTGCTCGCCTGCAAGGCCGTGGTATCGGTGTACGTATGTCCAACTTCAAGAAGTTCTGGGAAGAAGAAGGTTTCATCGAGTTCCCAGCTGGCACCGAGTGGGTTCGTCACGAATCGTTCCGTAATGAACCTGACCTAGAGCCACTTGGAACAGCGACGGGCCTTATCGAGATCTACTGTAAGACCATTGCTGATATGGGTTACGACGACTGTCAGGGCCACCCAATGTGGTTCGAGAAGACAGAACGTAGCCACGGTGGTCCTCGTTCGGATAAATTCCCACTGAATATGCAAAGTACTCACCCGAAACATCGCCTGCACTCGCAGCTATGTTCTTCTACCGAGCACCGTGCAACTTATGCGGTTGCTGACCGTGAGCCGGTATATATGAGTGTCGAAGATGCCAAAGCACGCGGCATCAAATCTGGTGATCTTGTCCGCGTATTCAACGACCGTGGTGAAGTATTGGCAGGCGCCGTTGTCTCTGAAGACTACATGAGTGGCGTTTGCCGTATCCATGAAGGTGCATGGTACAGCCCGCTGGAAGGTGGTAAGCCAGGTACAATTTGTACTTACGGTGATCCGAACGTACTGACTCAGGATATTGGTTCTTCGAAACTTGCTCAGGCGACATCAGCCGCCGCCGCGCAGGTAGAGATTGAGAAATACACAGGTACTGTACCAGCGGTGACAGGTTTCCATGGTCCAACCGCCGTAACGGACATTAACCCTCTATTCCCAGCAATGGATCTAGACTAAGTTAATATCAACTAATACCCAGTCAGGGGCTTAGCCCCTGACTGATTTTTACTTCTATAACAGTGTGTTTAAAGAACCTATTCACGTATAATAAGTAGATTAAATACATCAATATTCTACCTGAATATGTTTTTAATACGGTGAGCACAGCACCGTATGCCTTGATTTGGAGTGATCATGAAAGAGTTTATTGCTTTCAACGAACAGCGCGCAGAAATTTATTGGTGGATGTCATCCCTTTTCGCTCGTGAGCTGACCGAGCAGGACATCGAACAGTACCGTGGTGGCGATATGGTCACTTTCTTGTCAGGCTTGGCAATGACCTCTGAGCTCAAGCAGCCGGTTGAAGCATTCCGTGATGCCCTAACCCGTCTGGAAAGCCGTGAAGACGCCCAGCTAGAGCTTGCCGCTGATTTCTGTGGTTTGTTCCTGAGCACACCTAAATCCGGTGCCCTACCTTATGCCTCTATGTATGTCGGTGAAAGCGGCCTGATGAATGACAAGCCAGCACAAGACATGAACAAGCTGATGGAAGAGTACGGCATTGCACAGCGTAAAGAATTCAACGAGCCTGCCGACCACCTCGCAGTCGAACTCGACTTCATGGGTAACCTGATCATCATGGCCAACCAGCAAGGCTCACAAGAACAGGCTGAGCCACTCATGCAAGCTCAGTTAGACTTTATTAATACGATGCTACTTAACTGGCTGCCTGCATTTGCCGCTGAAGCGAAACAGCGTGACCAGTTCGGTTTCTATTCAGCTGCCACTCAAGTGCTTATCGCATTCTGCCATTTGGACGCTCAGTTCCTAAAAGGCGAAGAACAATAAACCTGACTGGCAGTAGCCAGCGTATCAAAAACACTATCTTCATTTGCCGGCATATGGATTGCCGGCTTTTTTGTACTTAGCCTTCCTTACAAAGCCCATATTCAAAGGCAGCCTTCTGCTTGTTCAGTTCTTATCCAGCATACATGACACAATACTGACATTCTGCTTTGGGAGCTTTTATACATTGCAGACATAGCGAAGATAACCACCGATAAAGGTTAAAATATGCAAAACAGCAAAACGCGTACCCAGCAACAACCAAATTCAGTATTCAACCTAATGAAATACGCCTTTCCTTTGATGCTAGTGACTTTATTCGCATTCAGTCCTGCTTCGAAGGCAAGTGATGCAGCAACCGATACAGTTGCAAGCCAAAAAGAAGTGACTCACCGTATCAATGCAATTCAGCGCGACCTGACCAGCATCCGCCAGCAAACACTGCAAGCGCATCCAGAGCTTGTTGAACAAGCTAAAGCCTTTGAAGCTGCCTACAAAGAGAAAGCCAAAGAGATTGGTTACAACCCTGATGATTTCGTCAGTCAGGCACAAGAGATCCAAGACAAAGTACGCAATGCTGAAACCAGCGAAGAAGAGCGTGAAGCTTTGATTAAAGAGTTCGCAGCCGCTAAGCGCCAACTAGCAGAACAACGTGAAAGCATTCTTGCCGATGAAAAGCTAATGGCAATGCAGGAAAAACTTCAGGCTGATACATTTGCAGCTATGAAAGCAAGTAACCCAGAAACTGAAAACCTGATCCAAGAGCTTAATGGCCTACTTGAATCTCTTCAGTAAGGAACAACCCATATATTCATTAAAACACCGCAGCATTTCGCTGCGGTGTTTTTTTTATCGACCATCTTCATAGTCACTCATGTTGATTCCCATCTGTTCGGCAACTTCAGACCAATAAGGCTCAGCTTCACATACACAACAGTCACACCAGTTGGCAATGCCTTCATGCATGCTCATTTTTTCCTCTGGTACTACACTCTCGCTTCGCCCGATATTATTACTCGCCATAACACCCTCCTCTATGAGGATTCTTCCGCTACAAAAGCCGATATAAAAAGTATAGGGAATTGATAGCTGTTTTTGGCGATAGTAAAAAGGGCAGCCCGACGGCTGCCCTTTTCTTTTAATCAGTCCAAATTAGGACAAAATATATTTATCAACCCTGATTCGCAGGAATCAAATCGGGTTCATCTGTCATGTTTCGGGTCACATAAACGGCTAGTAGCAATGCACTAAAGCCACCAACCAACTTACCGGCGACAACAGCAGAAATCATATCGCTATTTACCGCCGCAGTGAAACCAAGGTGGTCACCGAATACAAAAGAACCACATACCGCAAAGGCAACGTTGATCACTTTTCCTCGGTTATCCATATCTTTGAAGATATTGAACATCGCAATGTTGTTCGCCATTGTGGCAACAAGGCCTGCCGCTGCTGTTTCTCCCATCCCCATTGAGCTACCGAGCTTGATCAACGGTTTGTTCAAGTGCTTGGTAATAAAATGGACCATCGGGAATGCACCAGCCAGTACGATAGCAATTGCACCGACAATTTCGATACCATCTGAAATAGGTGCCATGCCTGGGATTAACACTAGGCCAGTTAAGGTTTCTACCACTATCGCCGCCAAAGCAATCGTGATAACGGCAATAACACCTTTACCAAAGACCTCAAAGCCCCGGATCATCGCATCAGGTTTGAGCCATAGACCAACCGCAATCAGGCCAGCTACTATCACGATAGGCACCAAATTACCCAAGATCATTGCCATATCAAAGCCGGCAACCAACCCACCAACGAAGCAACCTACTGGAATAGTGATCATCCCAATCAGTACGCCTCGGGCTAGGTATTTAGTATCTTCTTTTTGGATAATTCCCAGCGCCACAGGAATGGTAAAGACCAATGTTGGCCCCATCATGGCACCCAGGATCAGGCCAGAGAACAGGCCCGCAGCTTCAGTTTCCGCCATGCTCTGGGCCAATGGATAACCGCCCATGTCATTGGCTAACAATGTACCGGCAAACATTGCAGGGTCCGCGCCTAATGCCGTATATAAAGGCACAACAACTGGGCTAAGCAAATTAGCCAGCACCGGGGCTAGACTCACGACCCCGACCATTGCCAACGCCAAAGCCCCCATTGCCATGAAGCCTTCATCGAATTGCTGTCCGTAGCCCCACCGGTTACCGAGAACTTTATCTATCGCCCCCAGAACCATGAAGCCCACCATAATGTATAGAATGATGTCATTCATGATGTACCTTCCTTTTCCCTAATAATGATTTGCATCAGTTGCAAGGAATCGTTGCTTTCTTCAAGGTGCAAGAGCTCCGCCCTGTGCAGCTGCATACGGCTAAAAAATGGAACGTTAATTTGACTAGCTCGCTCTATTAACCCGAAAGAAAATAAAACGAATGATTAAAAAACAGTTTTCTTCAACAGCAACCAACAGTTTGCGTGGTTCGAAATACCACATTAAGAACGACCACTGATTGGCCTATCGCTGATTTATACTTTTCCTTCTAAAACCTCTTTACGGGGTTGTGCAATAACGACCTTGTCGACCAACACGCCTTTGTCTCTAATTCGATCCGCTGCCGCTTCGACAGCAGCTTGCACCGCAGCGACATCACCGGTAAGAGTGACGAAACCTTTCCCGCCAATCGCCATTGCCATATGGACTTCTAGCAGCTCAATGTTTGCCGCTTTGACTGCTGCATCGGCCGCCTCCACGATAGCAGCGACAGAAAATGTCTCGACTATCCCCAGTGCCGCGGTATGTTCAACCACACGTGTACCTGCAATGGCTGGAAACACATCCGGGTGAACATTGGCAATAATTAAATCATCAACCACTTCACCGCCGCCGACCCGCAATCCAGTTTCGACCGCTGCGTTGATCGCTGCGACATCGCCACTGACCATCACCATGAACTTGCCGGGGCAAATCGTCCGGTTAAACAAGATCTCGACATTTGCCGACTTGAGCATGGCATCAGCAACCAGATAGCCACGGGCTATCGAGTTAAGTTCAATACAGCCAATTGCATTTACCATTTACTATTCCAATCTATATTTATTGCACTAAGCCGCTGACTCGGCAGAAACTTGATGCCGAATGACTACCGAATCGCCCACTGCCGTGACAATTCCTGAGATACTGGCATGAACTGCAGTACTCAGACTGCCCTCAGCAGGTTGGCCGATCATTTGCCCTTTAGTTACCACCTCCCCCTCTATTACAATGGCTTGTGCCTGTTGGCCAATATGCTGTGCTAGCGGAATTGACACCTGTTCAGGAGTGATACCAAAGTGACGAAATTCAGCTTTCCTTACCATGTAACCGCCGAGTTCAAGCCGCTGCGCTAGTCGCTTGGTCGGTACCCCCCGATATTCGCGCATCGGATGGACATCTGTGGTCTGCGCCTGGAGTTCTGCTGGCGACTGCCACTGCTGCTGTTCACGAAGCGCCCTTTTTGTCGTAGCGCAAACCCGGCTTGGGTCCAGCCCCTCGGGACACGACCACATAGTACAGAGGTTGCATTCGCAACATGCCTGTGCAGCCAGTGAATAGCTCAAATTATTGCTACCGGAGACCTGCAATGAACGCATAGCAAGGTGTGGCTTGATGGGATAGCCCAGCAAGTTACGAGGACACATCGACGTACACAGGCTGCACTGATCACAAGCGGCTTTGCCTATGCGGCGCAGATCCGCCTCACTGCGCATCTTGATACGGGCAATGCGTGATGTTCTCGGTAATACCAGCAAACCACTCGACACCTTAGTTATGGGCTTGTCGAGATCAGTGGTTACCGAACCCATCATCGGGCCGCCTTCAACGACAATGCAATCCGACGCAGTCATGCCACCAGCCAATTCAATGGCCTCGCGATAGCTCATACCAAGGGGAAGCCATGCCGAATATGGCACCGCGACCTCACCATGGACCGAGATCATTGTCTCTGTCACCGGTTGCCCGTTTGCAGCTCGGAAAACATTAATGAATGATTCGATATTATTGACCATCACACCGATATCTTTCGGCAAGCCGCCAGCCGGGATCCGTTGCCCTGTAGCATGGAAAACCAACTCCACTTCATCGCCAGCCGGATAGACATCGTCCATTAACAGCAACTCGATATTGTCCGGCAACAGAGGCTGCAAAACGGCAATGGTATCGGCATTTTTTTTCTTGATACCAATGATCCCGCGAGATGCCCCAACTTGCTTCATCGCCAGCAACATGCCACCACATAGCTCATGCCCCCACAGCTGCATCAAGACTTGATCCTTATAAAGCAGCGGCTCGCACTCGGCGCCATTTGCCAGCACCAACTCGACCTGGCAATCAAGCTTGACGTAAGTCGGGAAGCCAGCGCCACCGGCACCGACTACCCCTGCTTGCTGAACCAGTTTCAATAGCGGTTCCACATCTACCTCGCCTAATTCGCTATAGGGTTGCGGGCAACATCAAGCACGGCAGCCTGAAACGCCTCGCACGCCGCGCGACAAGCCGCTTGAGAGCCTGCCAGATGACCACCGCCAAAGTTGGTTTCTGACGGTGGCGCAAATAGGTTGACCAAGCGGACATCCGCAGCTTTCAATGCCGCATCAAGGGCAAACATCGCTTCTAGCGGAGGTGCAATCAGATACGCAAGCGCTTCGCCTTGTTCTACCCCTGCTTCTGCTGACAAATAGCTACCTGTTGATGACACCAGATGGGCAAAGAATGCAATGTCGCCATTTTCATCAGCACATTGGAATGCTGCTTCATCTTCAATAAAGGCTTTGGCACGCTCGAGGCCGGCGATGACGTCAGCCGGACATGCGCCTGCCAAAATACCGATCACCTCGCCCGATGTCGGGCCGGATGAGTGGGCAGCACCGGCATAAAAAGAGCGGGCGTAAACCACATCAACATTAGCCGCCTTCGTCGCTTCATCTAGCGCACAATAAGTCACATCATCACAATCAGCAGTGATCATACCAATACTGTTGTGGTGAGGTGCCAGCCCCATTTTTTCCTTATAAACAGGATCGACCGAGGCAATCACACGGGTTGCCAAAACGGCAGGTTGGATTTTGTCTAAAATAGCCATGCTTTGCTCCTTCTTAGCGCTTCAAGTTAATACCACTGGCTTTCTGCGCCAGCATGGTTTTCACCAAGTCAACAATGACCGCAGCCGCTTCAACCGGCGGTGTACCGCCCGCGTGAATATTTGAAATCACGGTTCTGTCAGACTCAACGGTATCTTCTGTCGGTTTATAGATGGCATAGCAACTCAACGACTCTGACTGCCCTAATCCCGGACGCTCACCAATCAGCAATAGGTTAACCTCGGCATCTAGCAACATCCCGATTTCGTCCTGTGCCTTCACCCGGCCGTAGCGCAAGAAGAAAGGTGTGCCGACATCCAATCCTGCATTCTTTAGACCATTAAGCAGTGGCGGCAGGATTTCATCATGGTTAACGGTCACCGCATCCAAGCTCAGGCCATCAGAAAGTACAACCTGGACCTGCGGTGATTTCTTGCAGTTATCACGAATCAACATCTTGGCGTCATCGTTGAGCTTGCGACCTAAATCCGGGCGCGTCAGGTATTGGTCTTTATCCACCGCACAAGACTGCACCTCCATCAGATTGCGCTCTTGCAGCCATGAAGACTCGACGTTTTTGATTACGGTATCTTTAGACCGGGAGTGGTCAGCCAGGAAGCGCAGCAAAGCCGTTGTTCTTGGCCGTGGGCCCGTGCGCCCGGTCCCTACCCTTGCATCGGTCTGGGACATCAAGTCATCAATCACTTTGCTATCGGCAGCACCGGTAATACCGTTCCACTTCTTAAAGCACTTCTCGCCAAGATCTGGCAGTGACTCGGCATGGTTGTTGTCCAGTTGCGAAACCTTGGCATCAACCACCTTGGTCACGGCTGCCGGTGTAACATTGGTTTCGCCCAATTGAGCCAGCACAGTGGCGACGATATCCTGAATTTTTTGTTCGTTCATTCCTAGCTACCCCTTATTTGAAGAAGATTGACGGGTCGCCTGCCTTACGGGTCAAGCGGCCATTTTCCATAAGCCCCATGGTTTCCATCCAGGCTTCAAACTCAGGGGCCGGACGCAACTTCAAAAGCTGTCGCACAGTGGCGGTATCATGGAATGAGGTAGTTTGGTAGTTCAGCATGATGTCGTCACCAAGCGGCATACCAATCACAAAGTTAACCCCGGCAGCAGCCAGTAAGGTCACGAGGTTTTCGTTGGAGTTCTGGTCGGTATCAGCATGGTTGGTGTAACACGCATCACACCCCATAGGAATGCCAGACAATTTGCCCATGAAGTGGTCTTCCAAACCTGCACGGATAATCTGTTGGTGGTTGTAGAGGTACTCTGGACCGATGAACCCAACCACTGTATTGACTAGGTGTGGGTTGTAACGCTGGGCCAACGCATAGCATCGTGCTTCCATCGTCATCTGATCGGCACCATGGTGAGCATCGGCAGAAAGCTCTGAACCCTGGCCGGTTTCAAAATACATCATGTTCTCACCGGCCAAGTTGCAGTACTGCTTACCGATTTCATAAGCTTCATCGAGCATCTCGACACTGACGCCGAACTCAGCCAGACCTTTTTCAGAGCCGGCAATACTTTGGAACAGCAAGCCGCCCGGTGCACCACGGCGAACCGCTTCCATCTGGGTGCTGATATGGGCAAGAACGCATGGCTGGGTAGGAATATCCCACTTGGTGATCACATCCTGGATAGCATTGAGCATCTGGGTGGTATTCTCGACGCTGTCAGTGACAGGGTTAATACCGATCACCGCGTCACCACAGCCGTAAGTTAACCCTTCATAGGTCTGGGCCAATATCGAGTTAACGTTGTCGCGGGTGTCATTGGGTTGCAGACGGCAGCTGAAGTGCCCCGGCAAACCGACAGTGGCATTGGCCTTGGTGATAACGGGCATTTTACTGGCGCCATACATCAAGTCGCCGTTCGAGCACAACTTACCCACCGCCGATACCATTTCTGCAGTTAGGCCCTTGCGAAGGCGCTGCATATCCTCGTTGCTGATATCGTCACTCAGCACGTATTCACGCAGCTCACTCACCGACCAGTTCTGAATTTTCTCGAACATAGTCCGGTTGAGGCTGTCTTGGTTGATGCGGGTGATCATATCCTTTTCGTAACTGACCACAGGGTTTTCACGCAGATCTTTAAGCGTCATTTCCGACAGGACATGCTTGGCAGCAACTCGCTCTTGCGCCGTTTTCGCCGCTACTCCCGCCAGAATATCGCCGGAACGAAGGTCCGAAGCTTTAGCAAGTACATCTTTGACATCCCTGAATTGGTAGGTTTGACCAAACAGGTGGGTTTTTAACTTCATGTAACAACTCCTTTTAAGACGGGAAGGCGAGAGATTTCACAGTTAAGGGCACAATCTCCCCGCCGAAGTAACTGTTGCCAATATCGATATAATCACCTTCATGGGTGATCACTTCATCAATCACACTCACTGGTTGTGGTTGTAATTTGGGCTGCAATTCCATACCAACAGCCTTACCGATATCGTTATGTACAATGACAAACGCCGGATCTTGGTGATTGCCGTGATGTTGATAGAAACGGGCCAACTCCTCTGCCACGTGCTGAACGGTTTGGTAGCGCACGGGCATACCGCGATCGAGGGCGATCGCGTAGCGGTCACAGCCGAGGGCGAGATCCATCCTCTCGGCAGCAATCACAATCTCATCGCAAATAGACGGCTCTGGTTGCAGCCAATCCACCGCCGGGTGAACAACCGGTATGTTCTTGAGGGGCAGTTCGTCCGAGTTCAGCCAAATTGTCGAACCCGATAACGTCAGCGAATAAGCACCCGCGCCGATTACAGTGGCCCGCAGTGTTTGGTTAGGGCGGCGTACCGGATATTTAGACAGTCGGCCATGACGCAGAAGGGAGAGCGCCAACCTTGGGCCGATATCGCCAAAGCCCCCAGCCTCCTGATGGTCATGCTGGTAGTAGCACTCACCCACACCGCCACTGAGAAATACAGCATCTAAGTCTTTATGCTCAGAAAGGGCCGAGGTTTGCAGCAGTTGCACTGCCAATGGGGAAAGCTGTCCTTCCATCACCTCCACGATCAAATCGGCCATCCGATCAACCATCCGCTTGAGGTGATCCGCCGTGATCTGGCGGGGGTGCAATGCTTCGCCGAAAAGATCCTGCATTACAACGACCCCAGGCTTGTGGACATAGACCACATCCCCGCTGTCGTTTAATTCCACCAAGCGACCACCAATGTTGAGGCAAGCCGTCTCTACCACACGGCCACAATCGAATACCACGTAATTGGAGGTTCCTCCGCCAATATCGATATTCATCACTTTGAGGTGGTTGTTCTGGGCCAACTCCTGCGCGCCACTACCACGGCCCGCAATAACAGATTCAAGATTCGGTCCTGCGGTCGCGACGACAAAATCACCCAACTGCTGGGATAACGCCATAATGGCATCACGAGCGTTATGGGCTTTAGCCGTTTCACCGGTAATGATGATGGCACCGGTCTCAACCTTCTCTGCCAGTCCGGCCTGTTCTATTTGCTGCTCGATAAACTGCTGCAACCGCGTGGCATCAATGGTGCCCTCGCGATTGATTGGCGTGAAAGACACAGGGCTCTGATAAACAATTTCACGCTCGATAAATTCATACACTGGCACTTGTGACGCAGGCGCCCGGTTAACCACCGTCAGGTTGGAAAAAATAACCTGCGTGGTGGTAGTACCGATATCAATGCCGACACTGTGAATCAGCTTCCTGTCCATCAGCAGTATCCTTCTGGCAAGGTGCCATCAATCACCTGCTGCAACAGGCTAGCGATCTGGCTTGGGCTCACATCACGGGGGTTGCCCTGCAGGCAAATATCTTTCATCGCCTGCTCGGCCAGCAAAGGAATATCGCGCTTGGCAATATCTACATCGGCCAGCGAAGTCGGTAAACCCAAATCAATAACCAATTGGCGTACGGCAAGAACAGCGGCCCGGCAACGCTCGCGCAATGTCATTGATTCTCGCCCTACCCCCAACGCACTTGCCACTTCTGCCAACTCAGCTTCACAGCTAAGGGCATTGAACGCCATTACATATGGCAGCAAGATGGCGTTGGCCACGCCGTGAGCAAGGTGGTATCGGGCACCTATCTGGTGCGATATAGCATGGGTTAACCCCAGGCCTGCATTGCTAAATGCCAAGCCTGCTTTATACGCTGCAACTGCCATGTCGTAACGCTTGTCGATATCCTGACCGTAACCCACCGCAATCGGCAGGGCTTTACCAATCGCCTCAATGGCATGGTAGGCATAGGCTTTTGATAGCGGATTGGAATGGCGTGAAATATACGCCTCGATAGCATGGGTCAGCGCATCTATACCCGTTGCAGCGGTTATCCCGGCAGGCACACCTAGCATCAAGGCCGGATCGACCATGGCCATATCCGGCACCAATGCAGGGCCTTTCACTGGTACTTTAATACCCAATACCAGATCCTTGATAACCGCTATATCAGTAACCTCAGACCCCGTACCTGCCGTTGTCGGTATCGCGCCAAGCCCTACCCGCCTTGAAGCAATGCCGCCGACATGAAATTCGGTCAACTTACCCGCGTAGTCACCTATCACAGCGATGGCTTTCGCCGCATCCAGTGCTGAGCCTCCACCCACACCAAGAACAAAGTCTGCATCGCAGCGCTTGAGCATCTCGGTGCCGGCCTTGATGCAGTCAGTATCCGGCTCACCAGCAATATCGGTGAACAGCATCAGTTCAAGCCCCGATAGCGTGATGGCGGCTTCACAATTTGCAGTGAGTCCAAGCTGGTGAACCAGTTTGTCGGCAACCAGCAGTACTTTGGTTGCTCCGAGTTCTTTTAGCACCTCACCCAACTGGTTGACGCAATAACCGCCGGTTACCGTGACAGCCGGGGAGCGGAAAGTGAAACCCCGGTGCGGGCGGAACTGGGTGAGCGTCTGCTGGACTATCGCTGCAATATCGGCTTGAGACACATTCATTGCTTACTCCTTGCCTTCCAGCATCAAGCCATAGCTTGCGATAGCCAACGGCGTTAAATAGAGCGCGCGGGAAAACTCCACCACATTGATAGCAGGAAAAGACTGACGGAAAATATCGCTAAAGCCGGCAATCAGTGTCCCACCGCCTGTCAGGTACATATCTGCAGGCTGGTGCCCGATAAGATGGTCGGCAACAATGTCGGCCATCTTTTCAATAACCGGCTTTGCCATCGCAGCGACTAGCGGATCTTCATGGCTACGGCGCTTGTGCTGCTCGGCTTCATCCATATCGACCCCAAGCCCGCCTGCTATTGTCAGGCTGACATGGCGACCGCCTGACGGCTCGTCTAAAGATGTCACCAACTCGCCACCAGATATAATGGCTGTCCCCGTTGTTCCGCCGCCGACATCTATCACTGCACCTTGTTGGATCTGAAGAAGCTCGGCTACACTGCTTGGCTCATCGATCACATGGCTAACGACTACCCCGGCAGACTCCACCACATTGATAGAAATACGCGGATCGGTTCCTGGGGGATAGGAAGTAATGGCTTGCTCGACGCTAACGCCTAGCTTTTGTTCCACTTTGCGCAATTGCTCGCGTGCAATACGGCAGGCACCGACATAGTCGACCACCACCCCGTCACGAACTACATCGGCCCAATCAAGGAATGCCGCAATGGGCACTCCACAGCCATCAACCACAACGGTTTGGATATCGGCGGTTCCCAAATCAATACCGACAAACCATTTTTCAGGTGCGGTGATTGGTGACTCATCATTCACCAAGTCATCGATAAGCAACAGGTGCTGGTTAACTTGTTCGAGCAAACTAGTCATAGCTAAACAATCCTGAAGGCATCAACAGCGGTGCAGCGGCGTTTGCGGGTAAAGGTCAACGCATTGGTCACCCCTTCCCCAGTAGGCGTCGAAATGGTCATGGTTGTCCAACCTTCACCACCGGCACCAATGGCTGCTATCGCGGGTCCATTTTTGGCAAGCAGGCTACAGTCCATTTCAAAAGCCATCCGTGTTAGCACATCGATATTTTTTGAATGGATCGCTGCTGTATGGCGATTGCCATTTTCCAACTCCACCGCCCAATCAATAGCTTGATCGACATGCTTGGCCCTGATCAGCGGCAGGATCGGCATCATTTGTTCGGTCGTGGCAAAAACATGATCTTTCTCAGCATCGAAGATCAGCAATCGAGTATCGGCTGGTACCTGGATATCTGCGGCTGCGGCAATTTTGGCTGCATCCCGTCCAACCCATTTAGGATCGGCCGATGGGTTCTCGCCCGGATAGCCTTTAAGTACCACCCTTGCCACAGCATCAGCCTGGGCCGGTGTTAGCTCATAGGCACCGTGCTGGCACATCTGCGCTTTCAGTTCATCAGCTATCGATTCAACCGCGATAATCTCTTTTTCGGTAGCACAAACGATATTGTTATCGAATGATGCTCCCTGAACGATGGAGATAGCAGCGCGTTGCAAGTCCGCAGTTTCATCTACAACAACAGGCGGGTTACCTGGTCCAGCCGCGATAAGGCGCTTATCCGTGACTTTTCGTGCCGCCTCAACCACCGCATCACCACCGGTTACGACCAATAATCCAATACCCGGATAACAGAACAGAGCCTGTGCATTTTCCAACGAAGGTGTCGCAACTGTAGTGCAGATACTGGCTGGGCCGCCAACGCTTTCACAGGCCTTGTTGACCAACTGAATGGCATACTGGGAAACCTTTTTCGCTGCTGGGTGAGGTGCAAATACCACTGCATTGCCAGCAGCAATCATACTGATAGCATTATTAATGACAGTGCAGGATGGGTTCGTACTCGGGGTTACCGACGCAATTACTCCCCATGGGGCATTTTCCATCAAGCTCATTCCCGCATCACCAGAGACCGCTTGGGGGGCAAGGATTTCGGTTCCAGGCGTACGTTGGGCGACCAACAAGTGCTTGGCAATTTTGTCTTCTACACGGCCAAAGCCTGTTTCCTCAACAGCCATGCTAGAAAGCTCTTCGGCATGTTTTTTCGCCATGCGGCGGATAGCCAAAATCATCTCATCGCGCAAAGCTAGCGAATGAATTTGTTTCTGTGCTTGTTTTGCCGCGGCAACGGCGCCGTCCAACGTTGGGAAAATTCCATAGTCGCCGGCTTCGCTACCTGAAGAGGTATTGCCGTGGGCAACATCAAGTTGCATGACAACACGTCTAACAATTTCTTCAATTTGCTGCTGATCCATAGTGATCGACTCCATGCAACATCATTAAATTTTTCGATAAAGCTGTTCGCGAGACGCCGTGACTTCATCGATGATCCCCACGACGCAAAGATCAACCGGTGAACCCGTCTGCAAATCGCCGTAGGCCGCCCTGGCTGAACTGCCTGACACGACCATTACCCATTCGTCTTCTCCAGCTCCGAGCTGATCCATCGCGATGTGGATCTCGCCCTTACCGTTACCTTGCTTGTCGATAAATTCCACCAAGCAAAGTTTGTCCGTCCGCATATGTTGGCTGCGGACAGTGGCAATAACATGGCCTATGACCTTTGCGATGCGCATACGAACTCCTCATACAGTCACTCCCCCAGCCCTCGCCAAGGGAGGGCATTTATTTCACTTTGATCGGAAAGACTTTCTCAAGATCCTGATGTGGACGAGGGATCACATGTACTGCTACCAACTCTCCTAAACGCTGCGCGACTACAGAGCCGGCATCTGTTGCTGCTTTGCAAGAAGCAACATCACCACGGATCAGCGCTGTCACATAACCAGAACCAATTTGCTGATAGCCAACCAGCTCTACCCGAGCCGCTTTAACCATGGCGTCCGATGCTTCAATTAGCGCTGTAAGCCCTTTGGTTTCAAGAATTCCTAATGCGTCCATTTGCTTCTCCTTGGGTTATTTAGTTGTGCGGGCTTTGGATGCCGCAGGTTTTTCTTCTTCTACTTCTGTGGTGATTGGGAAAATCGCTTCCAAGTCACCGTGCGGACGCGGGATCACGTGCACGGCTACCACCTCACCAAGTCGCTGAGCCGCCGCTGCACCTGCATCTGTTGCAGCCTTACATGCAGCCACATCACCGCGAACCATCGCTGACACAATGCCGGAGCCGATTTGCTTATAACCCACCAACTGCACGCGAGCCGCCTTCACCATGGCATCCGATGCTTCAATCAGTGCAGTCAATCCTTTGGTTTCAATAATGCCTAACGCTTCCATTAGCTATTCCTCAACTTTTTTGTTTACAGTTACCGACACAGACATGAAGCCAATACCGAAATATCAACGATATCGTTCGCACTGCAGCCGCGAGATAAATCATGTACCGGTGAAGCCAAACCTTGCAGCATTGGCCCCAGCGCGATATATCCGCCTAACCGCTGGGCAACTTTATAAGCAATGTTGCCAGCGTTAAGCGAAGGGAAAATAAATACATTAGCCTGCCCTTCAAGTGGGCTATTCGGCATTTTCTGGGCGGCAACTGCAGGGACAATTGCCGCATCGAACTGCACCTCGCCATCAATGATCAGATCAGGGCAACGCTGGCGGACGAGTTCGGTCGCTTCGGTTACCTTGCTTACCGTAGGGTGTTCAGCGCTTCCTTTGGTTGAAAATGACAGCATCGCAACCCGTGGAGTTTGTCCGGTGAGCTTTGCAAAGTTAGCTGCGGTGTCTATCGCTATATCGGCCAACTGTTCTGCTGTCGGTAATGGGATCACGCCAGCATCGGAGAATGCATGGACAGATTCGCCGTCTGGCGACAGCATCAAGAAAAAGCTCGATACCGTTTTGGAATCAGGGGCAATCCCAACCCCACGTATCGCCGCCCTGATTACGTCACCAGTAGTAGAGATATTGCCGCCGATACAAACATCGGCATACCCGTGGGCCACCATCATCATCGCGAAATCCAATGGTTGTTTGAGCCTTGACTCAGCCTCATCGGTAGTTATCGGTTTACGCTGTCGTGATACATAGCTAGAAACCATTTCATCGAAGCAACCCGCCGACTCAGGCGAAAGCAAGGTCAGGCATGGCACGGCGATGCCGCTACGATGGGCCAAATCACGCAATTTGAACGGGTTACCCACCAAAATGGGCTCTGCCAACCCAGCAAGCTTCATCTCGTTGGCAGCATGCAGCAGGCGGACATCCTCGGCATCAGGAAAAACAATACGTTTTGGCGCTTGGCGGCAAGCATCGCGGCATGTTTCAAGCAACTTCATTACCAAGCTCCTTGAGAACTTCTGCGCGGCCTTTTTCGCACTGCAAAACCAAAATCATCACCACGTACACCGCACTCGAAAGTCTGTTCAACCCGGCAACAATATCGTTGCGGCTCAGTTGCATGCAGTCATCGAGATACACCTTGCTGGCGATCAGTTCAAGTTCACGGATAAGGGCACGGAGATAGTTAAGCTGTGCAACCTGCTCCCCGTAACTCACATCAGGCAGCAAATGGTCGTGGCCAAGATACGTCAAGGGTTTATGCGACCAACGATGTACTTCGTCAGCTTCAAAATCGCCCAAACTAGGTAGCGGAAGAGACTGCTCGGTCACTTCGGCCTGCAGCACCTGCCCTAGATATGAACGGATATCAGACATAAAGCCCGTTAAGATTTCAGGCTGACTCCCCATTGCGCACTGCGCCATAACACAAAAACAAATACAGCTATCAAGTTTGCCCCTAAGCGCAATCCTCGGGTGGGTTTTCGGTACCAGCACTTTGTCATTGAGGTGTGTCATTAACGCCGGCTTATCCGCAATGTTCGACCCACACATCACACACGCGTTTTCCGGGCGTACATTATTGGTTTTTAAGGGGTGGACCTGCTTGGTTGGTGCTTGAGCCTCATCTTGCCCGCCGGTAAACACCCGCCCGCTGTCATCACGCCATTTCACCGTAATCTGCCGTTCGGTGATCATCTGCTGGGCCGAGGGCGTGAAACGGGTACCTGCAGGCAAGAAGATTTCACCACCAGCACGCAATCCCACATGCTGGCGAAGGTAATCTTCCGTAATAAATGCAGGCGTGGCTTTACTGTCCATGATTACGCCCACTCAGCTGGGTAGGTAATGTAGACATAACGAACATGAGTCGGGGTACCGAATTCAACTGTACTTCCCTTAGGAATAAAAATGACATCCCCAGGTTGACCAACAGTGGTTCCAGAAGTGGTTTTGACGTGGAATTCCCCTTCCAATACCACGTTGACCTCGTCGTAACACAGGGTCCATGGGAAGAAAGCGTTCTCCCACCCCATATAGCCCACGCCCATATTGCTGTTGTCTTGAGCACCGATAACATCGGTAAGCCCTATGTTCTTTCCTGGCGCACCATCGAATTCGCCCAGTTGAACTGCGCTACCTCTTACCAGCACAATGCCATCATCATTGATTTGCCGGGCTGATGGCGGGGCTTGCACACCGAAGTCTTGCAGTGCCTTGCTGATAAGCTCTTTGATTAACAGGCTTTGATCACTGTCTACACCCGGTAACTTCGATTCAATTTCAGATTGGATTTTTGCGGCTAGCTGTTGTGGACACTCAGCCTCTTCCATTGCCATGCTCACCAAAGCACCTTCACTGGCCGGTTCTTGCAGTGCAGGAGATACCTGCTGTTGGTTAGGCTCTGTGTCTAACAATGTAATGCCTTCAACTTTGGCAACATCGCGTGCTTCTGGCGTAATGATGTATTGCGCCACCGGAACAACGAGGCAAGACTTGTTAGCCGCTTTTGCTTTTCGTATATCTGCAGCAGAAATTAGCTGTTTCATTACCGCTTCCCTTGCAAATTAGATGAATTCAGCACTTACCGGCTGAAGAGAGAGTAAGTGCCCGTGTAACTGCTCAATAGAAGGCTGGTCGTAGATTGAAGTTCGGAAATAGGGCCCGTTTATCCCTTCGCCTTTCAATAACCTCTCAGCCCTTTCGCAATCAGCATCGTCGACATCAGACTTACTGATCACCGCAACAATATTCTTGTTCGGGTATACCCTCAGTAAACCGCTTGGTGCACTGACTCGTTTGGCATCAGCAGGCTGCAAAATGACAATCGTCTTAACGGATGAAATTGTCGACAGTAATGCACCGTTCCATGAGCGGTTATCAACAAACTCTCCAGGCGTATCAATAACGCTACCCTGATAAAAGGTCGCAGCCTGTGTTTTGCCAGTGTTGGTATCAGTATTTAATAGCTTATTTATTAATGCCGACTTACCTGCATCAACCTCGCCAATAAAGGCGATATTTGATATTTGCTGATTATTCATATCATGTCCGCGTTATTTCACAGGTGTTATAAGACAAAGTGGTATTTAGTACAGAAATAACGGTATTCAAGGCCTCATCGACCGATGCAACACTACCGGTAATCACCAAAGCACCCGAGAAACGGTCTAGAAAGCCAATATTTACATTTGCCGATTTAGTCGCAATATCACCAGCAATAATCGATGTTTCACCCGGTGTCAGTGTCAAAATACCAATTGCACCTTTACTCTCTACGCCGACACGCTCGCATAATTCTTCAGTTGGATTAGCAACAAGGTGCGCAAGAGTGACCTGCTTACCCGGCACAAACTCCTGAATAATTCGCTCTTTACCAGATGATAGATCTAACATTAGTGGATACTTAGTATAAAAACACTAAATCAATCTACACCTATGTC